>DASTMB010000055.1 GCA_035714365.1 Mycobacteriales bacterium
CGCAGCCGCAGCCGCACCGCCGCCACCGTGGTCATCAGCCCCGCCACCGCCCGCCGCAACGACGCCCGCGCCCGGTGGCGGCGGACCAGCGCCTGCGAGCTGCGGGCGTACCGCTCCTCGCCGAGACCGTCGAGGATCGCCTCCCGGTCGGCCGGCCGCATGCCGGCCAGCGCGTGCCAGACGTGGCCGAGGGCGACGCGGCGTTCGGCCGCGTGGGCGACGTCGGCCGGGTCCGGCACGCTCGCCAGCGCCTCGTCGCCGGTGGTCCGGCCGCCGGAGCGGACGGCGTCGACGTGGAGGTTCCGCGCGGCCGTCGCCGCCCAGCGGTAGAGGTCCGGCGCGTCCACGAACGGCACCCGGTGCGCCAGGGCGCGGACCGCGACCTCCTGGACGATGTCCTCCCGCGAGCCGGGCTCGACGCCGCGCCCGGCCAGCAGCCGGAGCAGCCGCGCCGACACCTCCGGCCAGACCTCCTCGAACCGCGCCGGCGGCGGCTCCGTAAGGGTTGCCTCGCCGGAACGTGGTGGAGGCGGCGCGACCCCGCGCCCGCCACCCGAAAGGTCCGTTGCCATGCTCAAGCCGATCGCCCTCCCCCTGGCCGCAGCCTTGCTGCTCACGCTCGCGCCCCGGCCGCCCCAGCCCGCCGCGTTGATCCACGACTGCTGGACGGTCTGGGTGCGCGTTCCCCGCGTGGCCGCCCCTTACGGGACAGTGTGCTCCCCCGTACCCGTCTCGTACTAGGGCGGAAGCGGACAAAAAACCCCGGGACCGCGTGGTCCCGGGGTTCTCGTGGAGCCGCCCGTCGGAATCGAACCGACGACCTTCTCATTACGAGTGAGATGCTCTGCCGACTGAGCTAGGGCGGCCTGGTGCGGGCAGGACTCTACCCGCTCAGGCGCACCGCGCGCCCGCCTTCGGCACGGTCAGCGAGATCAGGTACGCGTCCACGATCCGGTCGACGCAGGCGTCGCGGCCGTAGCCGTACGCCGTGTGCCCGTCGCCGACGTGCGTGAGCAGCGCGCCCCGGAGCTGCTCGGCGAGGGCGACGCTCCACGCGTACGGCGTCGCCGGGTCGCGGGTCGTGCCGACGACGAGGATCGGCGGCGCGCCCGGCGCGCGCGCCGGACCCGGCCGGGACACCGGTGGCACCGGCCAGTACGCGCAGGCGACCGGGCCGTAGGCGATGGCCGGGCCGAACCGCGGCGCGCGCTTCGCGAACGCCTTCGCGTCGGCGTCGTACGCCGCCTCGTCCTTCGGGTAGACGCCGTCCACGCAGGAGATCGCCGCCTGCGACTCGAGCGAGTTCGAGAAGTGGCCGTTCTGGTCGCGCTCCACCAGGTTGTCGAACAGCGCCAGCAGCCCGGACGCGTCGTGCTGGGTCCACGCCGCCTCCAGCGCGTCGCGCAGCGCCGGCCAGCCGTACTCCGGCGAGTACAGCGCCGCCGCCGTCCCGAACAGCACCTCGCTCTGCCCGGCCAGCCGGTCGGGGTAGCGGCTGGCGGTGAGCGGGCGCGAGTCGGCCCGCGCGACCAGCGTGTCGAACGTCGCGAACGGGTCGCCGTGCCGCGCGAACGCGCAGCTCCGGGAACGGCAGTCGTTGAGGAACTGCGTCAGCGCGCGGTCGAACCCCTCCGCCTGCGCGGCGCTCACCTCGCTCGCCGACAGCGTCGGGTCGAGCGCGCCGTCGAGCACCAGCGCGCGGACCCGGCTCGGGAACTGCTCGGCGTACCGCGCGCCGAGGACGGTGCCGTAGGAGAAGCCGACGTAGGTCAGCTTGTCGTCGCCGAGGACGCGGCGCAGCACCTCCATGTCCTTCGCGGTGTCGACGGTGCCGAGGTGCGGCAGCAGCCGGCCGCTCTTCGCCTGGCAGGCCGCCGCCTCCTCGCGGCTGAGCCGGAACAACGCCGCCCGCTCGGCCGGCGTGTCCGGCGTCGGGTCGGCGTGGACCAGCCGGTCGAGCTGGGCGTCGTCGAGGCAGTCGACGGGCGTGCTCTCGCCGACGCCGCGCGGGTCGAACGACACCACGTCGAAGCGGTCGAGGATCTCGCCGGGGAGGAGCTGCTCGGCCTGCCGCGCGAACTCGACGCCGGAGCCGCCGGGGCCGCCCGGGTTGAGCACGACCGAGCCGATGCGCTTGCTCTTCTGCCGCGCCTTGAGCCGGATCAGCGCGACCTGCATGTCGCCGCCGGCCGGCTTCGCGTAGTCGAGCGGGACGGTCAGCCGCGCGCACTCGAACCCGTCGCCGCACCCGGTCCACCTAGGCGGGTCGGCGGCGTAGCGGGCGATGGTGGCCTCGGGGTCCGCGGCGGTCGGGCTCGCGCTCGGGACCGGCGTCGTGGCGGTCCCCGTCGCGGTGGTGGCCGGGGTGGTGGGCGTCGCCGTCGGGCCGGCGTCGCGCGCCGGCTTCCCCTGGCAGGCCGTCAGCGCCAGCGCCGCCGCGAGCGCCGCGCCGGCGATCCGGGAAGTCCTCACTCCGCCTCCGGTCCGGGTCGCAGGCCGGCCGCGCGGCCCGCCTCGTACTCCTGCCGCGACCCGCAGACCGCGGCGACCGAGCAGGCGCAGCGCCGCCCGGTCTCGTTGACGCGGACGACGACGCTGTCCGCGGGGACGTTGTGGCCGACGACCGTGCCCGGCCCCTCCGGCGACTCGACCTGCTCGCCGAGCCGCGGCGCCGTCGCCTTGAACTCCTGGTACAGCGGGTGCTCGTACTTCAGGCAGCACATCAGCCGCCCGCACGCGCCGCTGATCTTGAGCGGGTTGACCGGCAGGTCCTGGTCCTTCGCCATCCGCACCGACACCGGCTCGAAGTCGGTGAGGAACGTCGCGCAGCACAGGTCGCGCCCGCACGGCCCGATGCCGCCCTGCACCCGCGCCGAGTCGCGCGCGCCGAGCTGGCGCAGCTCCACCCGGCCGGACAGCGTCTTCGCCAGGTCGCGCACCAGCGCGCGGAAGTCGACGCGGCCCTCGGCGGAGAAGTAGATCGTGTAGCGGTTGCGCGGGCTCGCGTAGTCGACCGCCAGCACCTTCATCGGCAGGCCGTGCTCGCGGATCAGCCGCTTCGCCGCGACCTTCGCCTCGGCCCGCTTGCGGCGGTGCCGCTCGTCGCGGTCGACGTCCTCCTTCGTCGCGAGCCCGGCCAGCACCGGCAGCCCGCCGATGTCGTCGGCGACGTACTGCGGCGCCCATACGCACTCGGCGACCTCGTTGCCGTCGTCGGTGGGCACGAGCACGAGGTCGCCGACCCGCGGCGCGTGCTCGCCGGGGTCGAGGTAGTAGAGGCGCCCGTACCGCTCGAACGACACGGCGCAGACCATGCCCACGCCGTCGATGCTACGTGCCGCGCCCGGTCAGCCCGCGCGCAGCGCCAGCGTGAGGCGTTCGACGGCCAGCAACGGCGTGACGTTGGCGGCGATCGCCTCGCGGCAGGCGAGCACCGCCTCGATGCGCCGCATCGTCGACTCGGGCGCCCCGTCGGCCGCCGCCCGGCGGATCGCCTCGGCCTGGTCGGCGTTGACGAGCGGAGTGCCGCCGCCCACCTGGACGGTCAGCACGTCGCGGTACCAGGCGGCCAGGTCGACCAGCGCGCGGTCCAGCGAGTCGCGCCGGGCGCGCGTCTCCCGCGACTTCTGCCGCTTGGCCAGGTCGCTGTAGAGCCCGGCCGTGCCGCGCCCGCGCCCGACCGTCTCCGCGAACGCCTCCGTCTCGGCGGCCGCGCTCTCCTTGGTGCGGCGGTCGGCCTCGGCGTCGGCCGCCTCGACCAGCGCCGCCGCCGCCGCCAGCGCCTCGCCCACCGTGCTCAGCCGGGCGGGCAGCGCCAGCGCCTTCTCCCGCTGCTCGCGCGCCGCCTCGTCCAGCGCCAGCGCCCGCGCCCGGCCGACGTGGCCCTGCGCCGCCGCCGCCGCCCAGCGGGCGGTCTCCGCCGGGACCCCGCCGCGTTCGAGCACGGCCGCGACGTCCTCGGACGACGGCAGCCGCAACGTCACCAGCCGGCAGCGCGACCGGATCGTCGGCGGCAGGTCCTCGGCGCTCGGCGCGCAGAGCAGGAAGACCGTCCCCTCCTCCGGCTCCTCGATCGCCTTCAGCCAGGCGTTCGCGGCGGCCTCGGTCAGCCGGTCGGCGTCCTCCACGACGATGACGTGCGTCCGCCCGCCCGCCGCCGACAGCGCCGCCGCCCGCACCACGCGCCGCGCCTCGTCCACCGAGATGGACAGGCCGGCCGGCTGGACGACGACGAGGTTCGGGTGGGTGCCCGCCGCCGACTGCCGGCAGGACGGGCAGTCGCCGCAGCCGCCGTCCGCGCAGAGCAGCGCCGACGCGAACGCCCGCGCCGCCACCGACCGCCCCGACCCCGGCGGCCCGGTGAACAGCCACGCGTGCGTCATGCCCTCGCCGCCCACCGCCGCGCGGAGCTGGCCGACCACCGCGGCCTGGCCGGTGAGCCGGTCCCAGACGGTCATCCCGGAACGACCTCGTCGTGGCGTTCGCGCGGCGGGCTCAGGCGGCGTTCGACCTCGGCGCGGACCTTCGCGGCGACCTCCGCGACGGGCAGCGACGCGTCGCAGACGACGTACCGCGTGCCGCCGCTCGCGGCGAGCATCCGGAACGCCGCCCGCACCCGCTCGTGGAACTCCAGCGACTCCGCCTCCATCCGGTCCGGCTCGGCGCCGGCGCGCGCGAGCCCGACCGCCGGGTCGAGGTCGAGCAGCACGGTGATGTCCGGGCGGATGCCGCCGGTCGCCCACTGCGACAGCTCGCGGACCTCCTCGAACGACAGCTCCCGCCCGCCGCCCTGGTAGGCGAGCGAGGAGTCGACGAACCGGTCGGTGACGACGACGGCGCCGCGTTCCAGCGCGGGCCGGATCACCTGCTGGACGTGGTCGGCGCGGTCGGCGGCGTAGAGCATCGCCTCGGCGCGCGGCGACAGCCCGGCGTGGTCGCGGGAGAGCAGCACCTGCCGGATCGTCGCGCCGGCGCGGGTGGCGCCCGGCTCGAACGTCACGACCACGTCGTCGCCACGCGCCTCCAGCCACTCCGCGAGCAGCTTCGCCTGCGTCGACTTGCCGGCGCCCTCGCCGCCCTCGAACGCGATGAGCAGCCCCGGGAACGCCGGCCGGTGCCGGCCGAGCCACGGCACCGCACGCGCCAGCTCGCGCCACAGCGGCACGTCGCCGTCGTCCATCTGCCGGTACGACACCAGCCCGACGAGCACCGCGACCAGCCCGGCGAGGAACAGCGTGATCGTGATGCCGTCGGTGCGGACGTGGACGCGGAACAGCCCGACCTGGTGCGGGCCGATGACGCCGGCGAGGACCGGCGCGAGCGCGAGCACGACGAGCAGGTCGACGCGGACGAGCGACTGCACCGTCGCGAACGTCCGCCCGCGCTTCGAGTCCTCCACCTCGAGGCCGAGCAGCGTGTAGCCGACGATCCAGGCGACGCCGGCGAACGCGCCGACGCTGGCGGTCGCGAACAGCGCGAGCACGAGGTTCGGCAGCAGCGCCATGACGGCGAGCGACCCGCCGGCGGCGACGATGGCCAGCCCGAACAGCCGGTGCCGCGACAGGTCCCGCAGCAGCCGCGGCCCGAGCGCCATGCCGAGCGCCAGGCCGGTGAAGATCGCGCCGAACAGCAGGCCGTACGCCGCGTCGCCGCCGCCGAGGACCGCGACGAACGGCCGGCCCAGCGCGATCGCCGTCCCGCCCGCCGCGAACGCGCCGAGCATGCCGACGACCAGCCCGCGGATGAGCGGCGTCGACCCGACGAACCGCCACCCCTCCACGATGTCGCGGAAGACGCCGCGGCCCTTCTCCGCCGCGGCCTCCGGCACCACCCGCCGGGCGCCCTTGATCTCGCGCAGCCGGTACACCGTGAGCGCCGAGAACAGGAACGTCGCCGCGTCGAAGTAGAGCGCCAGGTCGACCGGGTTGGTCTTGAAGAACGACACGCCCGCGCCGAGCGTCTTCGACAGCACGGCGAGCAGCGCGAACACGAGCGCCGCGACCGGCGCGCTGCCGTACGTCGTGATCAGGCTGATCTGGTTCGCGGCCTCCAGCTTCGCCAGGGGCAGCAGGTTCGGAACCGACGCCTCCTTGGCGGGGATCCAGAACAGGCTCACCGCCTCGACCAGGAACGACGCCGCCAGCAGGTACGGCAGGTTCCGCACGACCGGGATCGAGGCGAACAGCGCGAACCGGATGCAGTCGCAGACCACCATCGTCTTGCGCCGGTCGAACCGGTCCGCGAACACGCCCGCGAACGGCCCCAGCACCACCGCCGGCATCAGCCGGAAGATGAGCACGCCGCCGATCGCGAACGTCGCCTTGCGACCGGTCGCGTCGCCCGCGAGGGCCGTGGACAGCGCGGTCGTGGCGAGCAGGCCGAGCCAGTCGCCGAGGCTGGACAGGCTCAGCGCGAACCACAGCCGCCGGAACGACGGGTACGACAGGGCGCCGCGCAGCTCGTCCGGCTCGGGCAGCTGCGCGGCCGCCAGCTCGGTCAGCGCCGGCTTGACCGGGTCGGTGGGAACGGTGATCGCGGGCTCCAGCGCGGACGGCGGCGGTCGGGAGAACTCTAGCCGCGCCCGTCCCGGTGCCGGCTCCGCCCCCGCCACTCCAGCACCCCGGGGACCCCCCAGCCGGCCAGGGTCAGCGCGACGTACGTCGCCGCGACCGGCACCGGGTCGTACACGTCCAGCTCCGCCACCTGGAACACCGACAGCGCTCCCGCCACCGCCGCCGCGCCCAGCAGCCGGATCCACCGGCCGGCCGGGGTGCCGCGGCGGTGGCGCCGCCCGTTGGCCAGGGCGAACACCCCGCTCATGACGCCGAAGAGCCCCTTCGCCGAGTCCTCCACGGGCGCGGTGAGCGGGCTGTCGCCGGTCTCGGCCGCGCCCGTCCCGGGCAGCTCCACCCGCGTCACCCGGTCCCGCCACACCCGCGCGCGCACCGGCGTGCCGCCGGCCAGCCGCGGGAACACCCGGTCCGGCGCCGGCAGCTCGACCACCGTGTCGCCGGGCGGCAGCCCGGCCGACTCGGGCAGGTGGACGGAGACGTAGTACAGCTTCGCGTCGCCCTTGCGGGGCCGGAGGGTCGAGACCGCGGTCCCCACGACGGTCGCATCGACGTCGCGGTAGCAGTCGCGCCCGTCACCGCACGCGGTGGCGCGCAGGTACGCCCCGCGCTCGCGCCACCCGGCCGCCGCGGCGACCCCGTACCGCGTGCCGAGCACCAGGCAGAACACGCCGGCCGTCGCCCACACCCACGGCCGCGACACGTCCCGCCCGGGCATCATCCCGCCGTCTCCCCGGTGCTCAGCCGAGGCTGCCGATCCGCCAGGTGTACCCGTCGCCGGCCGGGAGCTGGACCGAGAGGTTCCACCGGTCGCAGAGCGCGAGGCTCGCCTTGTTGTCGTCGGAGACGACGCCCGCCACCCACGGGCCGCGCGGGTACGGGCGGGTCGCGGCGTCGTCGAGCACCGCCGCGAACGCGAGGTCGCCGAGCCGCTGCCCGTCGACGCGCGTGCCGCGGTCCGCCGCCGCGACCGCGACGACCTCGACCTTCGTCCCGTCGAGCGGGGTGCCGTCGTCGTCGGCGAGCGCGGTGAGGCGCTCGTGCGCCGCGATCGCGACGATGCGTTCGGCCGGCCCGTCCTCGACCACGAGCAGCGTCCGCGGGTCGTCCACCTGCGCCAGCGGCGCGAACGACCATTCCGCGAGCGCGGTGTTGACGAAACGCTCGACCTCGTCCTCGTACGGCACGCCACGGGAGCAGCGGAACGTCCGGAACAGCGGCTCGTCGTCGGGCGTCGCGGGCCGCACCGCCAGCGCCGCCGTCACCTGACCACCCGCAGGCCGGAGAGGCCGGCGGCCGGGACCCGCGCGTCGCCGGACGCGACGGCCGCGTCGAGCGCCGCCCGCTGCGCCGCGGTCAGCCGGGCGGGCCGGCTGCCGTAGAGGCCGCGACCGCGGTGGACCGGCACGTCCGAACGTCCGATGTCGATCGCGGGCCGCGCGCGGATCAGCTCGTCGGCCCCGCCCAGGTCGAGCCAGTAGAGCCACAGCTTGGCGCCGCGCTCGTCGCACCCGATGCGGGCGAGCTTCGCCCGGTCGTAGATCACGCTCTGGTTCCTGATGGCCAGGTCGGCGTCGCGCGACCGGAGCGCCTTCACCTTCGCGAGCAGCCGCGTGCGCAGCCCCGGTGTCTCGACCTGCCACTCGTCGGTCCGCAGGCACACGTCGGCGAGGCGGTCCAGCCACGGCCGCCGGCCGTGCCCCCCGGACAGGAACGACCGCGGCGGCGGGGCCGCCGGGTCCGGCAGCCCGGCGAGGAGCATCGCCCGCACCACCTCGGCGAACGCGTCGGTGCCCTCCACGGCGGCCGCGCGCTCCGCGAGGTCCCGCGCGAGCCCGGTCACCTCGCAGCGGTAGGCGTCGAGCGCCAGGAGGTTCAGCCGGCTGTACACGCGGAGCTGGCCGGACAGGTGCCCGGCCGAGCGGACGTGCAGGCGGAACCCCTCACTCACGAAGCCCTGCGACCGGAGCCGCTGGAACGCCGACTCGCTGAACGGCTGCGCCGGCCGGTAGACCCGCCAGCACTCGTCACGGGTGACGTAGGGCCATTCGGAGGTGTGGGTCACCTCCGTACCCTACCATTCTGAACCTTCGAAACGAAGACTCAGGAGCTGGCGGGCTTGGCCGCCTTCTTGGCGGCGGCCTTCTTCGCGGGCGCCTTCTTGGCCGGGGCCTTGCGCGCGGCGGCGCGCTTCTTCGGCGCCGGGCCGCGGGCGCGGCGGTCGGCGAGCAGCTCGGCCGCTCGCTCGTCGGTCAGCGTGTCGATCGCGTCGTCCTTGCGCAGCGAGGCGTTCGTCTCGCCGTCGGTGACGTACGGGCCGAACCGGCCCTCCTTGACGACCATCGGCTTGCCGGAGACGGGGTCGTTGCCGAGCTCCTTCAACGGCGGGGCGGCCGCGCGCTGCCCGCGCCGCTGCTTCGGCTGCGCCAGGATCGCCAGCGCCTGCTCCAGCGTGACCGTGAAGAGCTGCTCCTCGGTCTCCAGGCTGCGGTAGTCGGAGCCCTTCTTGATGTACGGGCCGTACCGGCCGTTGCTGGCGACGATCTCCTCGCCGTCGGCGGGGTCGGAGCCGAGCGAGCGCGGCAGCGTGAGCAGCCGCAACGCCGTGTCCAGGTCGACGGTGGCCAGGTCCATGTCCTTGAACAGCGACGCGGTGCGCGGCGTCTCCGCCGACCCCTCCGGCGGGACGGTGGTGACGTAGGGGCCGTAACGGCCGGCCTTGGCGACGACCTCGAAGCCGCTGGCCGGGTCGGTGCCGAGCACGCGGTCGCCGGACGGCGCGGAGAGCAGCTCCAGCGCCTTGTCGACGGTCAGCTCGTCGGGCGCCAGGTCCTCCGGCACCGACGTCCGGTCCTCGCCGCGCTGGAGGTACGGGCCGTACCGGCCGACGCGGACGACGACCTCGGTGCCGTCGGGGTCGCGGCCGATCGGGATGGAGTTGACCTCGCGGGCGTCGATGTCGCCGAGGTGCTCGGACACCAGCCGGTGCAGGCCCGGCTCGTCGGCCCCCTCGTAGAACGCGCGCAGCCAGGCGACCGGGTCCTCGGTGCCGCCGGCGATGTCGTCGAGGTCGTCCTCCATCGACGCGGTGAACCGGTAGTCGACGAGCTTGCCGAAGTGCTGCTCGAGCAGCCCGACGACGGCGAACGCCGTGAACGACGGCACCAGCGCGGTGCCCTTCTTCCAGACGTAGCCGCGGTCCTGGATGGTGCCGATGATGCTGGCGTACGTGCTGGGCCGGCCGACGCCGAGCTCCTCCAGCGCCTTCACCAGCGACGCCTCGGTGTACCGCGCCGGCGGCTGCGTCGCGTGCCCGCGCGGCTCCAGCCCGGCCTCGGCCAGCGGCTGCCCGGTGGCGAGCGCCGGCAGCCGGACCTCGCGGTCCTCCAGCTCGGCGTCCGGGTCGTCGGCGCCCTCGACGTAGGCGCGCATGAAGCCGGGGAACGTCACGACCCGCCCGCTCGCCGCGAACTCCGCGTCCTCCCGGTCGGTCCGCGTGCCGAGCCGCACCTGCAACGACTGCCCGGTCGCGTCGGTCATCTGCGAGGCGACGGTGCGCTTCCACACCAGCTCGTAGAGGCGCAGCTCGTCGCCGGACAGCTCGCGGCTCACCTGCTCCGGCGTGCGGAACGTGTCGCCCGCGGGCCGGATCGCCTCGTGCGCCTCCTGCGCGTTCTTCACCTTCTTGACGTAGACGCGCGGCTTGTCGGGGACGTACGCGTCGCCGTACAGCTCGCGCGCCTGCTGCCGCGCCGCGGCCAGCGCCGTCTCCGACAGGTTCGTCGAGTCGGTGCGCATGTAGGTGATGTAGCCGTTCTCGTAGAGCCGCTGCGCGACCTGCATGGTGCGCTGGCTGGAGAACCGCAGCTTGCGGCCGGCCTCCTGCTGGAGCGTGCTCGTCATGAACGGCGCCGACGGCGACCGCTTGAACGGCTTCTCCTCGACCGAGCGGACGGCGTAGTCGCGGCCGTGCAGCCGCTCGGCCAGCGCCCGCGCGCCCGGCTCGTCCAGCAGCACCGCGTCCTTGGTCAGCGTGCCGCTCTCGTCGAAGTCCTTGCCGGTCGCCAGCCGCCGGCCGTCCAGCGCCACGAGCGTCGCGCCGAACGCCTGCCCGTCCCGCTCGAACGTCCCCTCGACGTCCCAGTAGCCGGCCGCGCGGAAGCGCATCCGCGCCCGCTCGCGCTCCACCAGGATGCGGCAGGCGACGCTCTGGACGCGGCCCGCCGACAGCTTCGGCATGACCTTCTTCCAGAGGACCGGGGAGACCTCGTAGCCGTAGAGGCGGTCGAGGATGCGGCGGACCTCCTGCGCGTCGACCAGGTGCTGGTCGATGTCGCGGCACTCCTCGACGGCGCGCTCGATGGCCGGGCGGGTGATCTCGTGGAACACCATCCGCTTCACCGGCATCGAGTCCGGCGGCGACAGCACCTCGCGCAGGTGCCAGGCGATCGACTCGCCCTCGCGGTCCTCGTCGGTGGCGAGGTAGAGCTCGCTCGCGTCCTTCAGCAGCGCCTTGAGCTTGCGGACCTGGTCGCGCTTCTCCGCGCTGACGACGTAGAGCGGCTTGAAGTCGTTCTCCACGTCCACGCCGAGGCGCGCCCACGGCGTCCCCTTGTACGCGGCCGGCACGTCCGCGGCGTTGCGCGGCAGGTCGCGGATGTGGCCGATCGAGGACTCGACGACGTAGTCGCTGCCGAGGAAGCCGGCGATCGTCTTCGCCTTCGCGGGCGACTCGACGATCACCAACGGGCGCTTCTCGGGCACGCTTCTCCAAGGGTCTTCGCACGGATGGGGATTCGGCGCAGTGTTGTCACCGCGTTCGCGCCGCGTCAACTCGCCGCCGTTTCGGGGCAGACTCGCGGGGTGCGGTCACGACGGCTCCTCGCGCTCCTCGTCCTGGTCTCCGTCATGCTCGCCGGCTTCTTCCTCATCGCGCTGCTGGGCGGCGGCAAGTCGGTCGCGGCCGCCGCGGTCGAGGCGGTCCTGCTCTGCGCCGGCTCGGCCGGCGGCGCCGCGCTCGGCCGCGGGATCGTCCTGCGCCGGAACCGGCGCCAGCGGTCCGCGGGCGGGCCGTACGACTGCTCGTTCCGGCGCCACGGCGACCGCCGCCCCGGCCGCTGGCGGCAGGGCCGGCTGCAGCCCGGGCCGCCGGTCGTCGTGACGCGGCGGTTCGGCGAGGGGCGGGTCGTGATCGAGCCGGCCGCGGTGCGCGCGGTGTCGGTGCGCGGCGTCACCGGCCGGGAGGTGCTCTGGGTCAACGCGTCGTGCCGCGTCGTGGAGGTGACGTTCGACGGCGGGCGGGCGGACGTCGCCGTGCTGCCGCCCGAGGAGCCGGTCCTGCTCGCCGCGCTGGGGCGGCAGCCGTGACCGGCCCGGCGCGCGGGTGGCGGGGGTACGCGCGCTGGTGGCTGCCGCGCGCCGCGCTGCTGCTCGTCCCGGCGGCCGTGGCGGCGGTCGCGCGCGCGGACGCCGCGGTGCCGCTCACGGCGGCCGCGCTCTCCTTCGCGGCCTTCTCGCTCGTCGTGCGGGTCGTGACCGACCGGCGCCCGGTGGCCGCGGGGGACCGGGGCTGCGGGTGGCGCGCGTACGACGGCGGCCGGCCGGGGCGGTGGCGCGGCGGGTGGCTGCACCGCGACGCCGGGGGCACCGTCCTCGTCGTGGCGAACCTCGGCGCCAACGGCCCCCGCCTCGCCGCGGCGACGACGCGCGGCGTGACCGAGCGGCCGGCGCGCGGGCGGGAACGGCTGCACGTCGCCGTCCGCGCCCGGATCCTCCGGGTGGAGCGGGCGGACGGGGAGCCGGTCGAGGTGGCCGCGCCGCCGGAGACGCTCGACCTGCTCCGCTCCTGGCTCGCCTCCTGACACCCCTCTCGCCGGGCGCGGGCGCCGTGTCGCGGGACGTCAGGGGCCGGTACGCCGGCACCCGCCGCGGCAGCGCGGCCCGGGTCAGCCCGCTGCCGCGCCGCGCGTAGCCGCGCTCACAGCCATGCGTCCGGCGGGACGCCCTCGGGGCGTTCGCCGATCAGCTCGCGCAGCCGGTCCACGCGGCGTTGCCCGGTGATGCGGTACGCCGGGCCCTCCGCGCGCGGCCCCACCTGCTGCGCGGTCAGCCCGGCGCGGACCAGCGCCGCGCCGACGGCGGGCCAGACCAGCTCGTCCTGCGGGCCGAGCAGCAGCACGTAGCCGGCCGGGGTGTCGTGCCCAGCCGCGAGCGCCCACCAGCGCAGCCGCGGGCCGTCGAGCAGCAGGTCGTGCGGCGCGCGCTTGCTGCCCGCGCCGGACCAGCGCGTTGCCAGCGGCACCAGCCGCGGGTCGAACGGCGTCCGCACCGCCGTCCCGCCCTCCTCGTGCGCCTCCGCCGTGCCGCCGCCGAGACCGAGGATGGCCAGCGCGTCGAGCAGCGCCGCGACCCGCCACTCCTCGCGGACGATCACCGAGACGCGGGCGGCGTCGCCCTGCCGCACGACCTGGCCGGGGCCGCAGAGCAGCCCGTCGAGGTCGTCGACACCCGCGGGGCGCGCACCCGCGGAGAAGAACGACAGCTGCCCGGAGCTCACCCCCACAGCGTAGACGCGCGCGGCGGCCCCCACGACGCGGCGCCGGAGGCGGCGCCCCGTCAGACCGCGACGTCCTGCCGCACCACGAACGCGCCCCCGGCCTCGGTGGCGAGGGTGCACGGCGCGGACGAGCTGGCCGACCAGGTCCCGGTCCCGGTGCCCGAGGACACCCAGTAGTGCCTCGTGCCGCTGCCGGCCTCCACGAACTCGGTGCAGAGGTACACCGTGTCACCCGGGTAGACCGGGCCGTACCCGAAGTTCGTCGGGGGGACCAGCCCGGCGACGGAGCCGGTGGCGGGGTTCGCGGCGTCCGGGTCGGCGTGGGTGCCGTGGTTGAGCTGCACGGTGCAACGCAGCGTGCCGCGCGCGACCGGGAACGGCCCGCCCTGGACGACGACCGCCTGCCGGTCGCCCTCCTCAGTCCGGTTGAGCGTCGAGCTCATGCCGCAGGTCAGGCCGGGGCCGGGGTTCGACAGCTCGGCGGCGTGGGCCGGGAGAGCGGACGCGGCCGCGGCGAGGACGGCGGCGGCGGACGCGAGACGGACGTGGGACATGGGCACCTCCGGGCCCGGCCGGGTCGCGCGGTCCGCGCGCGTAGGGTCCCGCCGGGGCGACGACAGTAGGCGCCCGCGCCCGCGGCGTAAACGGAGGTACGCCGACGGCCCGCCCCCCGGGTGCGGGACGGGCCGTCGGGTGGAGCGGACGGTTACTTGAAGCCGACCGGGTCGGACGCGGCGAGCTGGACGTCGGTCGCGGAGGCGACGGTGCGCCGCTTCGACCAGACGACCGCGCCGGCGATGACCGCCGCCGCGACGAGCGCGACCGCGATGCGGGCGGCGTTGTTCTTGTCCGCGCCGATCGAGTACTTGACGACGGTCGGCGCGATGAGCACGGCCACGAGGTTCATGACCTTGATGAGCGGGTTCAGCGCGGGACCGGCGGTGTCCTTGAACGGGTCGCCGACGGTGTCGCCGATGACGGTCGCCTTGTGCGCCTCGGAGCCCTTGCCGCCGTGGACGCCCTCCTCGACCAGCTTCTTCGCGTTGTCCCACGCGCCACCGGAGTTGGAGAGGAACACCGCCATGAGCTGGCCGGCGGCGATGGCGCCGCCGAGGTACGCGCCGAGCGGCGCGTAGCCGAGGCCGAAGCCGATCGCGACGGGCGCGAGGATGGCCAGCAGGCCCGGGGTCATCAGCTCGCGCAGCGAGTCGCGCGTGCAGATGTCGACGACGGCGCCATAGTCCGGCTTCTCGGTGTAGTCCATGATCCCGGGGTGCGCGCGGAACTGCTCGCGCACCTCGTACACGACGCGGCCCGCGGCGCGGGACACGGCGTTGATCGCCAGCGACGAGAACAGGAACGTCACCGACGCGCCGATCACGAGGCCGACGAGCACCTGCGGCTTGTCGATCGACAGCGAGAACGACTCCGCCGACTTGCCGGCGGCCTCCAGCGCCCCGGCGACGGCCTCGCGGAACGAGCCGAACAGCGACGTCGCGGCGAGCACGGCGGTCGCGATGGCCATGCCCTTGGTGATCGCCTTGGTGGTGTTACCGACGGCGTCGAGGCCGGCCATGATCTCGTCGGCCTCCTCGCCCAGGCCGCCCGACATCTCGGCGATGCCGTGCGCGTTGTCGGAGACCGGGCCGTAGGTGTCCATCGAGACGATGACGCCGACGGTGGTGAGCATGCCCATGCCGGTGAGCGCGATCGCGTAGAGCGCGACCCGCTCGTTGCCGTGGCCGAGCAGGTACGAGCCGAAGATCGCCGCGCAGAGCACGAGCGCCGAGTAGACCGACGACTCGAGGCCGACCGAGATGCCGGACAGGATCGTCGTGGCCGGGCCGGTGAGCGAGGACTTCGCGATGTCCTGGACCGGCTTGCGCTCGGTCGCCGTGAAGTACTCGGTGAGCACCTGGATCACGGCCGCGAGGACCAGGCCGATGATCGTCGCGGTGATCGCGATGGCGCGCGGGTTGCCCTTGAAGCCGGCGACGGCGTCGTTGTGGAAGTCCGCGAACGAGCCGGGCAGGTACAGGTACGCCGCCACCGCGACGAGGATCGCCGACGCGATCGCCGAGATGAAGAAGCCGCGGTTGATGGCCTTCATGCCGTTGCGGTCGGAGTCGCGCGGGCTCACCGCGAAGATGCCGAGGATCGACGTGATGACGCCGATGCCGCGGACGAGCAGCGGGAAGATGACGCCCTTGATGCCGAACGCCGCGTTGCCGAGGATCAGCGCCGCGACGAGCGTGACCTCGTACGACTCGAACAGGTCGGCGGCCATGCCGGCGCAGTCGCCGACGTTGTCGCCGACGTTGTCGGCGATGGTGGCGGCGTTGCGCGGGTCGTCCTCGGGGATGTTCTGCTCGACCTTGCCGACGAGGTCGGCGCCGACGTCGGCGGCCTTGGTGAAGATGCCGCCGCCGACCCGCATGAACATCGCGAGCAGCGCGCCGCCGAAGCCGAAGCCGACGAGGACGTTCGGCGCCTCGGTGTTGAACAGCAGGAGGACGACGGTTGCGCCGAGCAGGCCGAGGCCGACGGTGAACATGCCGGCGACGCCACCCGTGCGGAACGCGATCCGCAGCGCGCGCTTGAGGCCGCTCTCCTGCGCGGCCGCGGCGACGCGGACGTTGCCGCGGACGGCGAGGCCCATGCCGGCGTAGCCGGTGATCGCCGAGAGCGCGGCGCCGATGACGAAGAAGACGGAACGCCCGATGCGGACGCCGCCGTTGTCCGCCGGCAGCGCCAGCAGCACGACGAACGTCAGGACGACGAACGCCGCGAGCGTCCGGAACTGGCGGCCGAGGTACGCGGCCGCGCCCTCCTGGATCGCCTTGGCGATCTCCTGCATCTTGGCGCTGCCCTGGCTCGCGGCGAGCACCTCGCGAGAGAGGTAGTAGGCCACGGCGAGGGCCAGGAACGAAGTCGCGAAGACCACGAGCAGCAGCGTCTTGTCGCCACCGACGATGCTCGGGATCGTCCCGCCCTCCTGGGCGAGGAAGTTCATGCGTCCTCCTTGACGGCACGACAGGCGCTCCGCGCGCGCGCCCGCCGCCCGGGTGCCGGGCTGGCGGGGGTGTGTGCTGGGGTCAGGGCGCGCGCACGGGTGCTGCCTCTTGCGAGCGGAGTCTAGGGGGACCCGCTGCGCCTCACCAAGTTCGGGGGTGCCGCGGCGCGGTCAGTCGGCCTCGGCGGGGGGCGCCGCGGCGTCCGGGCTCCACGTCATGCGGACCACGGTGCCGGTCTCGGCGCTGGTGACGGCGAGGTCGTCGACCAGGCCGGCGACGACCGCGAGGCCGAAGCCGGGCGGCAGCGCGCGGCCGACCTCGCTGCTCGGGCCGGCCAGCTCGTCGGCGTCGAAGAGGTCCGGCGGGTCGGCGACCGCCGCGCCCGTCGCCGCGACGGCGGTGTCCGCGTCGTGCGGCCCGCGGTCGGTGACGACGATCTCGAACGCGCCGCCGTCGTCGCGGATCTCCACGACGACGTCGTCGGCGGGCGCGTGCTGCTGGTGCAGGCCCACGGCGCGCGCGCACGCCTCGCCGACGGCGAGCTTCACCTCGTCGATGAGCGACTCGTCGACGCCCGCGCGGCGCGCGAGGACGGCGGCGAGGAGCCGGGCGGTACGAACGTGCGCGGGAAGCGGCGTGAACCGCAGCTCGACGGTGGCCATGTCCGGGGCGGCCCTCGTGGTCAGTCGGTCGCCGAGACGGCCTCTTCGACGCTCCCGTGGATCGGGAAGACCTTGGTCAGCCCGGTGATGCGGAAGATCTTGAGGATGCGCTCCTGCGTGCAGACGAGCCGCAGCGAGCCGTCGTGCGCGCGGACGCGCTTGAGGCCGCCGACGAGGACGCCGAGGCCGGTCGAGTCGAGGAAGTCGACGTTCTCCATGTCGACGACGAGGTGGTACGCGCCGCTCGACACCAGGTCGATGAGCTGCTCGCGGAGCTTCGGCGCGGTGTAGACGTCGATCTCACCCCCGACGACCACCACCGTGCGGTCGCCCTCGGTCCGGGTCGACAGGGACAGGTCCACGCGATCCTCCACATGAGCAGACGAGAAAGCAGCCGGGACAGGGCCGCTGCAAGGCGCGGATACCCTCCCGGCGCCCGATCTAACCACGCCGTAAGGGTGACGGGCCGTGTGCCAGACTCGACGCGGTGAACGGCACCTTCCTCGCGTACGCGGCGTTCGTCGCGTTCGTCGTCGTCTGCCTCGTGGTCGACCTCAAGGTGCTGCACCGCGGCACCGAGCGCGTGGGGCTGCGCGCGGCGGCGCTCACGACCGCGGTCTGGGTCGGGATCGCGGTGCTGTTCGGCGTCGGCGTGTTCGTGTTCGCCGGCGCGCAGCGCGGCACCGAGTTCGTGACCGCGTACGTGATCGAGGAGTCGTTGTCGGTCGACAACATCTTCGTCTTCGTGCTGCTGTTCGGGTTCTTCGCGGTGCCGTCGTCGGCGCAGCACCGGGTGCTGTTCTACGGCGTGCTCGGGGCGCAGGTGTTCCGCGGGCTGTTCATCGCGGCCGGCGTGAAGCTGATCGAGCGGTTCGAGTTCACGATCTTCGTCTTCGGCGCGTTCCTCGTCGTCAGCGGGCTGCGGCTGCTGCGCTCCGACGGCGACGCGGTCGACGTCGAGAACAACCGGACGCTGCGGTTCGTCCGGAGGTTCGTGCCCATGGCCGACGACTACGACGGCGACAAGATGTTCACCGTCCGCGACGGGCGGCGGATCGCGACGCCGCTGATCGCGGTGCTGGCGGTCATCGAGGTCACCGACCTGGTGTTCGCCGTCGACTCGATCCCGGCCGTGCTGTCGATCTCCTCCGACACGTTCATCGTGTTCACCTCGAACATCCTCGCGATCCTCGGCCTGCGGTCGCTCTACTTCCTGCTCGCGGACGTCGTCACGAAGTTCCACCTGCTGCGGATCGGGCTGGCCGCCACGCTGACGTTCGTGGGCGTGAAGATGCTGCTCAGCCACTGGGTCCACATCCCGACGCTGGTCAGCCTCGCGGTGGTGGCGACGTGCATCGGCGCGTCGGTCTGGGCCTCGCTGCGCTGGCCCGCGCCGGACGCGACGTGAGCGCACGGCTCGGGCTGCTCACGGCCGGGCCGCGCTACCAGGGGCAGGTCACCCACGTCGAGCACGTCCCCGCCCGCACCGGGCGGACCGCCGACTGGCCGGACTGGGTCGCGCCGCTCGTCGTCGCGCGGCTCGCGCACGCCGGGATCGAGCGCCCGTACGAGCACCAGGTCACCGCCGCCGGGCACGCGCGGGCCGGGCGGCACGTCGTCGTCGCGACCGGCACCGCGTCCGGCAAGTCGCTCGCGTACCTGCTGCCGGTCCTCACCGCGCTGGTCGAGGACCCGCGCGCCACCGCGCTGTACCTGTCGCCGACGAAGGCGCTGGCGATGGACCAGCTCCGTTCCATCCGGGCGCTGACGCTGACCCAGGTGCGGGCGGACACGTTCGACGGCGACAAGGCGACGACCGAGCGCGACTGGGTCCGCGCGCACGCCAACCTCGTGCTCACCAACCCGGACATGCTGCACCGCACGCTGCTGCCCGGGCACCCGAAGTGGTCGCGGTTCCTCAAGGGGCTGCGCTACGTCGTCGTGGACGAGTGCCACGGCTACCGCGGGGTGTTCGGCTCGCACGTCGCGCACGTGCTGCGGCGGCTGCGCCGGCTCTGCGCGAAGTACGGCGCCTCGCCGGTGTTCGTGCTCGCGTCGGCGACGGTGTCGTCGCCGGAGGCGTCCGCGTCCCGGCTGACCGGCGTGCCCGTCGTCGCGGTCGCCGACGACGCGTCGCCGCGCGGGGCGACGGAGTTCGCGCTGTGGGAGCCGCCGCTCACCGACGCCGAGACCGGCACCCGGCGCTCGGCGCCGGCCGAGACCGCCGACCTGCTCACCGACCTGGTCGTGGACGGCGTGCGCACGATCGCGTTCATCCGCTCCCGGCGCGGCGCCGAGTCGATCGCCGCGCAGGTGCGCCGCCAGCTCGCCGAGGTCGCGCCGGAGCTCGGCGACCGGGTCGCGGCGTACCGCGCTGGCTACCTGCCGGAGGAGCGCCGCGCGCTCGAGGCCGCGTTGCGCGACGGGCGGCTGCTCGGTGTGGCCGCGACGAGCGCGCTGGAGCTCGGCGTCGACATCACCGGGCTCGACGCCGTGCTGCTGTCCGGCTACCCCGGCACCGTCGCCTCCGTCTGGCAGCAGGCGGGCCGCGCGGGACGCCGGGGCGGGGCGGCGCTGGCGGTGTTCGTGGCGCGCGACGACCCGCTCGACACCTACCTGGTGCATCACCCGGAGGCGCTGTTCGGGCGGCCGGTCGAGGCGACCGTGCTCGACCCGGACAACGAGCACGTGCTCGACCCGCACCTGTGCGCCGCGGCGGCCGAGCTGCCGCTGACCGAGGCAGACTTCGAACTGTTCGGGCCGCGGACGGCCGAGCGCCTGCCCGATCTGGTGCGGCGCGGGCTGCTGCGGCACCGGCCGACCGGCTGGTACTGGGCCCGGCGCGAGCGCGCGACCGACCTCGCCGACATCCGCTCCACCGGCGGCGCGCCCGTCCGCATCGTCGAGTCCGCCACCGGGCGGCTGCTCGGCACCGTCGACGCGGCCGCGTCGCACACCACCGTCCACGACGGCGCCGTCTACCTGCACCAGGGCGACGCGTACGTCGTGGAACGCCTCGACCTCGACGCCGACGTCGCGCTCGTCCGCCCCGACGAGCCGGACTACACGACCTCCGCCCGCGACGTCACCGACATCCGCGTCGTGGAGACGTTGCGGTCGGTGTCGTGGGGGCCGGTGACGCTGTCGTTCGGCACCGTCGACGTCACCAACCAGGTCGTCGGCTACCTGCGCAAGCGCATCTTCACCGGCGAGGTGCTCGGCGAGGAGCCGCTCGCGCTGCCGCCGCGGCAGCTCCGTACCCGCGCCGTCTGGTACACGATGACGCTCGACCTGCTGGAGCAGTACGGCGTCGAGTGGGCCGACATCCCCGGCGCCGCGCACGCCGCCGAGCACGCCGGGATCGGCCTGCTGCCGCTGTTCGCGACCTGCGACCGCTGGGACATCGGCGGCGTCTCCACCGCGCTGCACGAGGACACCGGGCTGCCCACGGTGTTCATCTACGACGGCCACCCCGGCGGCGCCGGCTTCGCCGAGCGCGGCTACGTCGCCGGCGTCGCGCACCTGCGCGCCACCCGCGAGGCGATCGCCGGGTGCGGCTGCGAGGCCGGCTGCCCCTCCTGCGTGCAGTCGCCGAAGTGCGGCAACGGCAACAACCCCCTCGACAAGGCCGGCGCGGTGCGGCTGCTCGACGCGGTTCTCGCCTCCGCCGATGGGTACACCCCGGCGTAACGGCGGCGCGGTGGTCGCGCCGCGACAACCGGAGGTACCCATGGCGATCCTGGGCCTGCTCATCCTCGCCGCCGCCACCGTGCTCGGCGTCGAGATCGCGGTGGCCAACCGGGCCGCGACGACGACGTTCGACGTGTTCGGCGGCGCCGTGACGCTGCCCGTCGCGTCGCTGTTCCTGCTCGGCGCGCTGGTCATGACCGTCGCGATCCTCGGCGCGTTCATGGTCACCGGCGCGTTCCAGCGGCGGCGGCACGTGCGGCGCGAGGCGCGGCGCAGCGTGGCGGTCGAGGAGACCACCACCCGCGTCGGCGAGCTCGAGCGCACCAACGGCGAGCTCGTCGCCGAGAACGACCGGCTCCGCGGCGAGCTGGCCGCGCACCAGCGCGCGGAGGCCACCATGGGCGGCGTGGCCGTCCCCGCCGGCGCCGGGAACGTCGCCTACGGCGACCAGGTCAGCGACGCGGTGCGCAGCACGACGATCACCGACACCGGCCGCTTCGAGCCGTACCCGGTCGAGCACGGCAACGACGCCGTCGTGAACACCGAGGCCGAGCGGACCGACCGCGCGGACGGCGCCGAGAAGGCAGGCATTCTCGGCAAGTTCCGGGGTACGACCTGATCTACCTCATTGAGAACCGCGAACGCCCCCGGCATCCCGAGCCGGGGGCGTTCGCGTCTGTCGGGGGGTGCGGCGGGTGCGCGGCGGGTGCGCGGCGCGGCCGTTGCGGCCCGCGCGGGCGCGGCCGTTGCGGCCGTTCGGGAAGCGTTCCGCGCCGTGTCCGTGCGGGGGCCGCTTCCCGGAAGCGGCCGGTAGCCGGGCAGGCCGCTTCCCGGAAGCGCCGGGGTGGGTAGCGGGGGCTAGTTGTAGCGCCCAGGAACGTTGGTTAAGCGAGTGATCGGCGGGACGTTGCCGATCGCTGAGTGGCGCCGGTGGTGGTTGTACTCGTGCAGCCATCCTGGCAGGGCCGCTCGGCGGGCCCGTTCGCTGTTGTAGAAAC
>DASTMB010000056.1 GCA_035714365.1 Mycobacteriales bacterium
CGCCAAGAAGGCGGCCAAGCCCGCCAAGAAGGCCGCCGCGCCCAAGAAGACCCCGGCCAAGGCCGCGAAGCCCGCCGCCAAGGCCCCCGCCAAGCCCGCCAAGGCCGCGAAGAAGGCGGCCAAGCCCGCCAAGCCGGCCAAGCCCGCGGGCGCCGCCGAGCCGGCCCGCCCCGTCGCGCCCGAGACCGCCCAGGCGGGCCCCGCCACGCCGGCCGAGCCGCCGAACGCCGCCGACGCGGCGGGCGGGTCGCCGGCCGCCACCGTTCCGGACACCGCCCCGGCCGTCGCCACCCCGCCGGCCCCGGCGAAGCCGGCCCGCCGCCGCCCCCGGGCGACGTTGGACGCGATGCCCGAGGCGTCCTCCCCGGCCGCCGCGCTGGACGCGGCCACCGCGGAGCTCCCCGCCGTTCCGGAGGCGCCCGGGGCGCCGCCGGTCGAGCCCCCCGCAACGGACGAGGGCGCGGCGGCGGTGGACGCGTTCGCGGCGGCGGTCCGGCCGCGGCGCGGCCTGCGGCGGCGTTAGCGCGAAAAAACCCGGTCGACGAGGGGGTCACAAAGCGGACTCCAGCCCCACCAGCCCCAGGAGTCACTACCGTACGTACACGAACGAACACAGCCCTCTTGACTCCCACACCCTCCCCCCACTGTAATTCCAGACATGTCATTCACCCCTCACCCGTCGCGGCGAGCCGCGGCGTGTCGTGGTGGGGCCGCCACGGAGCGCTCGGGTGGGAGCGCACGGGCACGAGCGGGGCGGTCCGCCGCCACCGCGGAGCTGGAGGCGCGATGAGCCTGCCCATGATCGACTTCGACCCGGCCGTCGACGACGAGGAGATGGCCTGGCAGGAGCGCGCCCTCTGCGCGCAGACGGACCCGGAGGCGTTCTTCCCGGAGAAGGGCGGCAGCACCCGGGAGGCCAAGCGCATCTGCGTCGGGTGCGAGGTCAAGGCCGAGTGCCTCGCCTACGCCCTGGCGCACGACGAGCGGTTCGGCATCTGGGGCGGCCTTTCCGAGCGGGAGCGCCGCCGCCTCAAGCGCCGCGCCGGCTGACCGGCCGCTGCGTCCACAGGCCGTTCACCGCTGTCCACAACGGCGGGCCCGGGCGTGAGAACGGCCGGTGACGCGGGTTAGTCTCTCCGGCGTCGGGCGCTCCCGATGTCGCCGAGTCCATCCCCGTCACCGTCGTTCCGGAGGGTCATGCCGCCGCGCGCGCGCCTCGCGCACCCGCACCACCGGGTCACCGCCGTCGTCGTGAGCCACGACGGCGCGCGCTGGCTCCCGGACGTGCTGGCCGCGCTCGCCGCGCAGACGAGGCCCGCGCAGCGCGTGGTCGCCGCCGACACCGGAAGCAACGACGCCTCGCCGGCGCTGCTCGCGGAGGCGTTCGGCGCCGACGCGGTGACGGCGCTGCCGCGCACGACCGGCTTCGGTGCCGCGGTGGCGGCCGCGCTGGCGCACGCCGACGCGACGGGGGCCGAGCGCCCGCCGCCGCGCCGCCGCGCGAGCGACACCGAGGAGCCGCGCGAGCCGGTCCGCTGGGTCTGGCTGCTCCACGACGACAGCGCGCCCGAGCCGGACGCGCTCGAACGCCTCGTGGAGGCGGCCGAGGCGATGCCGTCGGCGACGGTCCTCGGGCCGAAGGCGCGCGACTGGGACGACCCCCGGCTGCTCGTGGAGGTCGGCTTCACGATCGACCGCGCGGGCCGCCGCGAGACCGGGCTGGAACGCCGCGAGTTCGACCAGGGCCAGCACGACGACGCCGGCGACGTCCTGGCCGTGGGCTCGGCGGGGATGCTGGTCCGCCGCGACGTGTGGGACGCGCTGGGCGGCTTCGACCCGCGGCTGCCGCTGTTCCGCGACGACCTCGACCTCGGCTGGCGCGCCAACGCCGCCGGGCACCGGGTCACGGTCGTCCCCGCCGCCCGCATCCGGCACGCCCGCGCCGCGACGCTCGGCCGTCGCCCGCTCGCGGCCGCCCACGGCAGCGCGCACGGCGTCGACCGGCGCCACTCCCTCGCGGTCCTGCTCGCCAACCTCCCCGCCCTCGCGGCCGTGCTCGCCGCGCCCCGGCTGCTGGCCGGCGCGCTGCTGCGCACGGTCGGCTTCCTGCTGACCCGCCAGGTCGCCGAGGCGCGCGACGAGGTCGCCGCCGTGGCGTGGAACGTCCGGCACCTCCCCGACCTCCTCCGCGCCCGCCGGCGCCGCCGCGCGACGCGGACGCTGCCCTGGTCGGCCGTCCGGCCGCTGTTCACCGGCCGCACGGCGCGGCTGCGCGGCTACCTCGAACAGCTCGGCGACTGGCTCACCGGCGGCGGGGGAGACGGCGTCGCGCCCGGCGAGGACGGCGACGACGACCTCCCGCCGCCCGCGCCCCGGCGCCGCGGCGAGATCCTCACCGCCCGCCCCGGCCTCACCACCGTCGCCGCCGTGACCGTCGTCACGCTGCTCGCCGCGCGCGGCCTGCTCGGCGGCGGCCGGCTGTTCGGCGGCGCGCTGCTGCCCGCGCCGGACGGCGCGAGCGACCTCGCCCGTACCTACGCCGCCTCCTGGCGCTCCACCGTCGGCGCCGGCTCCGCCGCGGGCGCCCCGCCCGCCGTCGCGGTGCTCGCCGCGCTGTCCTGGCTGCTGCTCGGCAAGGCGTGGCTCGCCACCGACGTGCTCGTGCTCGGCTGCGTCCCCCTCGCCGCCGCCACCGCCTACGCCACCGCCCGCCGCCTCACCACCTCGGTCCCGCTGCGCGTGTGGGCGGCGGTCGCGTACGCGTTCGTGCCCGTCGGCACCGGCGCCGTCGCCACCGGCCACCTCGACGCGGCGGTCGCCCTGGCGGCCGCGCCCGCGCTGCTGCTCGCCGGCTACCGGCTGCTCACCGACGATCCCCGCTACACCGGCTGGCGCACGTCGTTCGGTACCGGGCTCGGCCTTGCCGTCGCGATCGCGTTCGCGCCCCAGCTCGCGCTGCTCGCGGCCGTCCCGCTCGCGGTGGGCGCGCTCGTGCTCCTGCTCGGCGCCACGCCCGCCAGCCGCGCCGGCGCGGTCCGCCGGATCGCCGCCGTCGCCCTCACGCTCGGCACGGCGCTCGCGGTGCTGTTCCCGTGGTCGCTGCGGCTGTTCACCGACCCCGGCCTGCTCGCCGGCGGCACGCCGTCCGCCCGCGGCGGCGCCGCCCCCCGCGCCCTCGACCTGCTGCTGCTCCGGCCCGGGCCGGTCGCGGCGCCGTGGGCGTTCGTGACCGCGGGCCTGCTCCTCGCCGCCCTCGCCGCCCTCGTCCGCGAACGCCGTGTCGGCGCGGCGCTCGCCTGCTGGGGCGTCGCCGCCGTCGCCTACGCCGACGCGTTCGTCAGCGCGCGCGGCACCGGCTCGCTGCCCGCGACGTTCCCGGGCGTGCCGCTCGCCGTCGCCGCCGCCGCGCTCGTCGCGGCCGCCGTGCTCGCCGCCGACGGCGCCCGCGAACGCCTCGCCGCCCGCAGCTTCGGCTGGCGGCAGCCCACCGCCGCGCTCCTCGCCGCCGTCGCCGCGGTCGGCCCGCTCGTCGCCGCCGGGGCCTGGGTCACCCGCGGCGCCGCGCACCCGCTCGACCGCACCCAGCCCGCGCGGCTCCCCGCCGCCGCCGTCGCGCAGCTCGACCGCGAGCCGGGCAGCCGCGTGCTCTGGCTCCGCGCCGACGACGACGCCGGCGTCTCCTACGTCCTCAGCGCGCCCGAGGGCCCGGACGCCGGCGACGCCGACCTGCCGCGCCCCGGCGTCGCGATGCGGCTGCTGGACCGGCTCGTCGGCGACCTCGCCGTCCCGCGCGGCAGCACCGCGGCCGAGGGGCTCGCGACGTTCGCCGTGCGCTACGTCGCCGTCGCCGACCCCGTCCCCGGCTGGCTGGCCACCGCCCTGGACGCCCAGTCCGGCCTCGCGCGGGTCAACTTCCAGGGCGACGTCCGCGTGTGGCGCACCCTCACCCCCGCCGCCCGCCTCACCGTGCTGCCGCCGGTGCTGGCCGGCACCGCGCGGTCGGGCGCGTTCGCGACCCGCGACCAGCTCCGGCTCACGCCGCCCGCGCCGCTGCACGCGTTCCGCGAGGCGGCCCGCACCACCGTCCCCGCCGGTGCCGACGGGCGCCTGCTCGCCCTGTCCGAACGCGCCGACCGCGGCTGGGTCGCCACCCTCGACGGGAAGCCGTTGCGCCGCGTCACCGTGTGGGGCTGGGCGCAGGGCTTCGAGCTGCCCGCCAACGGCGGCGTGCTCCGGCTGCGCCACGACGGCTCCCGCCGCGACACCGCGCTCGCCGTGCAGGGGCTGCTGCTGCTCGTCGCGCTCGTCCTCGCCGCCCCCTCGGTACGCCGCGCCGACGACGAGCCCGACCCCGACGCCGAGGACACGACGCCGCCCGAGCCCGCGCTGGCCGGCGCCGCCCCCGGCGGCCCGGACGCCCCCCGCAACGTCAGGACCGTGCGATGAAGCGCCCGCCGTTCGCCCTGCTGTCGGTCGTCGTGCTGCTCGGCGCGGCGCTCGCCGCCGCCCGCACCGCCGACCCGGCGCCGCGCCGCGCCGCCGCCGCGCTGCACGAGACGCGGCCGGTCGAGGGCTCGCTCGCCGTCTGCCCGGAGCTGCTCAAGAGCGGCACCGACGTCGTCACCCGCCTCACCGCCGGCGTCGCGACCGCCGGCGAGGTGAGTGTCCGCGCCGCGACGCTCGTGCGCGGCAGCGGCCTCGGTGCCGAGGTGCTGCGCAGCGGTGCCCGCGTCGGCGCGCTGCGGTTGCAGAGCGACTCCTCCGTCGCCGCCGTCGTCACCGCCACCGGGCCGCAGGCCGGCGGCCTGGAGGTCGAGCAGGTCTCCCGCGGCGACGACGGCCTGCACCGCGGCTGGGCAGGGACGCGGTGCGAGGCACCGAGCGCCGACTCGTGGTTCCTCGGCGGTGTCACCACCCAGGGCAACGAGACCCAGCTCGTGCTCGTCAACCCCTACGACGACCCGGCGCTGGTCCGCGTCGAGGTCCACGGCACCCGTGGGCTGATCGACGTGCCCGAGCTCGACGGCATCGTGCTCGGCCCCCGCGCCCGCGTCGTCCGCGAGCTCGGCAGCATCGTCCCCGACGAGCGCACCCTCGCCGTCCACGTGCTCGCCCGCGAGGGCCGCGTCGCGCCCGCCGTGCGCGTCGCGCGTACCAAGGGCTCGGTCCCGCTCGGCGTCGACTGGTTGCCGCGGCTCACCTCCGCCGGCACGCAGGTCGACGTCCCCGGCATCCCCGCCGGCAACGGCGCCCGCCGCCTGTTCGTCTTCGCGCCCGGCGAGGACGCGGTGCACCTGCGCGTGCAGTTCACGCTCGCCGACGAGCAGTTCGTGCCCGACGGGTTCGACGACATCGAGGTGCCGCCCGGGCAGCCGATGGCGTTCGACCTCACCAAGGTGCTCCAGGTCGTCGACCAGCGCACCGCGGTGCGGACGCAGCAGGCGACGGCGCTGCGGGTGTTCGCCGAGGGCGGGCCGGTGTTCGTGGCGGCGTTCGCGGAGAGCCGCGCCACCTACGGCCCGATCCAGGAGCTCTCCTTCGTCGGCGCCGCCGGGCCGCTCACCGGGCCCACGCTCGTCACCGAGGCCCGCAACGTCCGCGGCATGAACTGCACGCTGCTCCTCTCCGCCCCCGACGGCCTGGCCCGCGTCCGCGTCGAGACGCTGGTGCAGGAGGGCCACGCCGGCACGCCGGTCCGCCGCGTCGTCACCGTCCCGCAGGGCAGGCTCGTCACGTTCTCGTACGCGAAGTTCCTGCCGCAGGACGCGCTCCAGGCGGTCGTCGTCACGCCCGACACCGACCTCGCGCCGGTCTACGTCACCCGGGTGATCTCCGAGCAGGGCAAGCGCGGCCCGCTGTTCACGACGCAGGCGCTGGTGACGCAGCCGACCGCCGGCCTGGACGTGCCGTTCGTCACCGCCGACCCGACCGCCGCCCTCCCCGCCGCCAACCGCCGCGACTGACCGCGGCCGGCCGGGGCGCTACTCGTCGTCGTCCGGCGGGTCGAGCACGTCCGGGTCGATGCCGAGCCCCCGCGCGACCTCCGTCACGACCACGTCGAGCACCAGGTCGGCCAGGTCGGCCGGGTCGAGCGCCCGCGCCTCCAACGGCCGCCGGTAGATCACGATCCGCGCCGGCTGCCCCGGCACGGCCGGCACCAGCCGCGACAGCGGCACCACGTCGTCGGAGATCGCGTCCGGCGGCGGCACGTCCTCGACCGCGAACTCCAGCTTCGCCAGCTCCTCGGACCAGTGCTCCTCCAGGTGCTCCACCGCGTCGAGCACCAGGTCGTCGAAGCGCTCGGCGGGCGTGCGCGACAGCGGCAGGTGCGGCGGGGCCAGCGGCCCGCGCAGTCCGCGCCCGCGCCGGTCGCGCCGGGCGCGCCGCGCCCGCGCCGAACCCTCGGCACCGCCCGCACCCGACTCCACGGCGTCACCCTAGTGCGGCGCTTCCGGGAAGCGGGTCCCGCACGGAGAAAGCGCGAAACGCTTCCCGACCGCCCGTGCGCCGCCGGACCAGTCCGCGACACGAACGCCGCCGTTCCCGCTGAATTGACCGCCCCGACGGCGCCCCCGGCGTTACCGTGCGCGGGTGACCCCAACCCGCCGCTGCTCGCGGACCGCGTGCACCGACGCCGCGGTGGCGACGCTCACCTACGTGTACGCCGAGTCGCAGGCCGTCGTCGGCCCGCTGGCGGCGGCGCACGAGCCGCACCAGTACGACCTCTGCGAGCCGCACGCCGCTCGCCTCACCGCGCCGCGCGGCTGGGAGGTGGTGCGCCTCGACGGGCCGCCGGAGCCGGTGCAGCCGACGCGCGACGACCTGGAGGCGCTGGCCGACGCGGTGCGCGAGGCGGCGCGGTCGTTCGAGGGCGCCGACTCCCTGCGCCGCGGCCACCTGCGGATCCTTCGCACGCCCACCCAGGCCTAAGTGGGCCGAACCCGGACATAAGCCTCCGGGGCTCAAGTTCGTCACCCGTTCGGCCGATCAGGACGGGGAACCCATGACGGCCACCACGCCCGAGGAGACCCCCTCATGCCGCGCTGCGAGTCCTGCGCCAGCCACTCCGTCACCCGCATCAGCATCACGATGGCCGAGGGCGCCGTGGTGGACTTCACGTCCTGCCACCGCTGCGAGCACAAGACGTACGCCGCCGACGGCGAGCACGTGCCGCTCGACCGGGTCCTCACCCTCGCCGCGAAGAAGAAGTAACGCGCGCGGCGGGTAGCATGCGGCCTCGTGCCGAACGCTGCGCCCGCCCCCGACGTCTCCGCCATCGTCAAGGCGTACGACGTCCGCGGTGTCGTCCCCGACCAGCTCGACACCGAGGTGGCCCGCCTGTTCGGCGCGGCGTTCGCCGAGTTCGCCGGGGCGCCC
This sequence comes from Mycobacteriales bacterium, assembly GCA_035714365.1. Lineage (GTDB taxonomy): Bacteria > Actinomycetota > Actinomycetes > BP-191 > BP-191 > BP-191. The sequence continues at coordinate 7,378 of DASTMB010000056.1, forward strand.
GCGATCGTGATCGCGTACGACATGCGCCCGAGCAGCCCCGAGCTGGCCGGCGCGTTCGCCGAGGGCGTGACCAGCCAGGGCGTCGACGCGATCGTCGCCGGGCTGGCCAGCACGGATCTCCTGTACTTCGCGAGCGGCCACCTGGACCTGCCGGGCGCGATGTTCACGGCGAGCCACAACCCCGCCCGGTACAACGGCATCAAGCTCTGCCTCGCGGGCGCCGCCCCGGTCGGGCAGGACACCGGCCTCGCCGCGCTGCGCGACCGGGTCAACGCCGGCGGCCCGCCGCCGCGGGACACGCAGGGCGAGGTGCGCCGCCAGGACCTGCTCGACGCGTACGTCGCGCACATGCACTCGCTGGTCGACCTCTCCGGCATCCGCCGCCTCAAGGTCGTGGCCGACGCCGGCAACGGCATGGGCGGCTACACCGTCCCCGCCGTCTTCGCCGGGCTGCCGATCGACCTGACCGAGCTGTACTTCGAGCTCGACGGCACGTTCCCCAACCACGAGGCCAACCCGATCGAGCCGGAGAACGTCGCCGACCTGCGCAAGGCGGTGATCGAGCACGGCGCGGACATCGGACTGGCGTTCGACGGCGACGCCGACCGCTGCTTCGTCATCGACGAGCGCGGCGAGATCGTGTCGCCGAGCGCGATCACCGCGCTGGTCGCCGAGCGCGAGCTGCGCCGCGACCCCGGCGCCACCGTGATCCACAACCTGATCTGCTCCCGCACCGTCCCGGAGGTGGTCCGCGAGAACGGCGGCACGCCGGTGCGCACCCGCGTCGGCCACTCGTTCATCAAGGCGGAGATGGCGCGCACGGGCGCGGTGTTCGGCGGCGAGCACAGCGGCCACTTCTACTTCCGCGAGTTCTGGCGCGCCGACTCCGGCATGCTCGCCGCGCTGCACGTCCTCGCCGCCCTCGGCGGGCAGGACGGCCCGCTGTCGGCGCTGCTGACCCGCTACGACCGCTACGCCGCGAGCGGCGAGATCAACTCCACCGTCACCGACGCGGCCGCGACCGCGAAGCGCGTGGAGGAGGCGTTCGCCGGGCGGGAGGGGGTCGAGGTCGACCACCTCGACGGCCTCACCGTGAGCGCGAAGGACTGGTGGTTCAACCTCCGCCCGTCCAACACCGAGCCGTTGCTGCGCCTCAACGCCGAGGCCACCGACGCACCGACCATGACCCGCGTGCGCGACGAGGTGCTCGCGCTGGTGAGAGGGACGCCGTGAACCTGGACCCGTCGCTGCTCGAGATCCTCGCCTGCCCCGACTGCCACGCGGCGCTGGAGGTCAACGACGCCGAGTCGGCGCTCGACTGCACCGGCTGCGGGCTGCGCTACCCGGTGCGCGACGACATCCCGGTGCTGCTCGTCGACGAGGCGGTCAAGACCCGGTGACGTCCGCCGAGGTCGACGAGTACCTGCTGGACGAGCCGGAGCGGATGGCGGCCGGCGACCCCGACGGCATGCTGCCCGCGGTCGCGGCGGCGCCGGCGCAGTTCCGCGAGGCGGTCACCACGGCGTTCGAGTCGGGGCTGGACGAGGTCGCCGCCGACGGGCGGCCGCGCGCGGTCGTCGTCACCGGCATGGGCGGCTCCGGCATCGCCGGCGACGTGCTCGGCGCGGTCGCCGGGCAGGCGGCGCCGCTGCCGATCCTCACCCACCGCGGCTACGGCCTCCCCGCCTGGGTCGGCGCCAACGACCTCGTCGTCGCCGTGTCCTGCTCCGGCCGCACCGAGGAGACGCTGTCGGCCTGCGAGGAGGCGGTGCGCCGCGGCTGCCGCGTCGTCACCGTCGGAGCGGCGGAGTCGCCGCTCGCGGACCTCGGTGCCCGCGGCCGCGGCCCGAACGTCCCCGTCCCCGGCGGCCGCCTCCCGCGCGCCAGCCTGTGGGCGCTCTCCGTCCCGCTGCTCGTGCTCGGCGACGCCCTCGGCGTCTGCCACGTCCCGCGCGCGGACCTCGACGCGACGGCGGACCTGCTCGACGTGCTGACCGAGCGGTACAAGCCGGCGAAGGAGGCGTTCCTCAACCCGGCGAAGGCGCTCGCGCTGGCGTTCGCCGAGCCGTTGCCGGTGGTGTGGGGCACGTCCGCGCTGGCCGGTGTCGCCGCCTACCGCGCCGCCTGCCAGCTCAACGAGAACGCCAAGCGCGCCGGCACCTGGGGCGTCCTCCCGGAGGCCAACCACAACCAGGTCGTGCCGTTCGACGACCCGCTCGCGCCGGAGCGGTACCGCGTGCTGTTCCTCCGCGACTCCGACGAACGCCCCGAGGTCGCGCGTCGCGTCGACGCCGCGAAGGAGCTGGCGGGGGAGCGCGGCATCGGCGTCGAGGAGGTCGTCGCCGAGGGCGACTCGCCGATCGCGCGGCTCGCGTCGCTCGTCGCCTGCGTCGACTTCGCCACCACCTACCTCGCGCTGCTGCTCGGGCTCGACCCGTCGGTCATCGCGCCGATCGTGCAGCTCAAGGCGAGGGCGGCTGAATGAGCGCGGGCGGGGGCCGCAAGGCCGTCATCGCGGCGCTGCTCGCGAACCTCGGCATCGCGGTGTCGAAGCTCGTCGCGTTCGTCGTCACCCGGTCGTCGTCGATGCTCGCCGAGGCCGTCCACTCGTTCGCCGACTGCGGCAACCAGGGGCTGCTGCTGCTCGGCGCCCGGCGCGCCGAGCAGGCGCCCGACGAGGAGCACCCGTTCGGCCACGGCCAGGCCCGGTACTTCTACGGCTTCGTCGTCGCGCTGGTGCTGTTCTCCCTCGGCGGCGCGTTCGCGCTCTACGAGGGGTACGAGAAGCTCCGGCACCCGCACGAGGTCGACTCGCCGGTCGTCGCGCTCGTGGTCCTCGTCGTCGCGATCGTGCTCGAGGCGTTCTCGCTGCGCACCGCCGTGCGCGAGACGCGGCCGTACCTCGAGGGCCGCTCGTACTGGCGGTTCGTCCGCGAGGCGAAGACGCCCGAGCTGCCCGTCGTCCTGCTCGAGGACACCGCCGCGCTGCTCGGCCTGGTGTTCGCGTTCGCCGGCGTCAGCCTCACCGCGCTGACGCACCGCGAGGCGTTCGACGCGTTCGGCACCATGGCGATCGGCGCGCTGCTCGTCGTCGTCGCCGGCGTGCTGGCGTACGAGATGAGCAGCCTGCTGCTCGGCGAGGCGGCCCGGCCCGAGCAGGTCGCGGCGATCGAGCGGGCCCTCGTCGCCAACGGCGACTTCGCCCGCGTCATCCACCTGCGGACGCTGCACCTCGGCCCCGACCAGCTCCTGGTCGGGGCCAAGGTGGCCACGCCTCGTGGCATCCCGTCGGACGTGCTGTCGCAACAGATCGACGACGCGGAGGAACGCGTCCGCGCCGCCGTCCCGTCCGCCGCGCTCATCTACCTCGAGCCGGACGTCGACCGCGCTTAGCTAGAGCGGGTGGCCGACGCTGATGTCCTGGTCGGCGTCCTTGAAGTGGATGCCGGGGAACGTGCAGACCTCGTCCAGCGTGCCGACGCTGTCGGTGCCGTAGGTGGTCGTGCTCTTCCAGTCGGCGTTCGCCGACACGCAGATCTTCAGCACCGGCAGGCCACCGGGGACGCGCACGGTGTTCGCCGCGTGCGCCTGCACGAACCCGAGGCGGGAGCCGCTGGCCGCGACGGGGTACACCCCGCCGGTCGTCGTGTAGAGCGTGCAGGACGCGTGCACCCTGATGTCCCACGTGCCGTGCGTGAGGTCCGAGTAGGCGTTGACGCCGACGCCGAGCAGGCCGGTCTCGGCGGTGTGGTTGCTCGCGACCGGCGCTCCGGTGCTGTAGTTGCAGGTGGTGTCGTACGTGTGGCCGTACGGCGCTTCCGAGGCGCCGCCGGTCGACACCGAGGCGGCGCCCTTGGCGACGTAGATGTCGAGCTGGTGGTCGCAGCAGCCGGCGTTGGCGGGCGTGCCGAGGGCGGCGACGGCGACGGCCGTGCCGGCGAGCAGGGTGCGGGGCTTCATGGGACCTCCGGATCCGGTAGGGCGGGACGTGGAGATCGAGAGTCGCGACGACCGAGCGAGGTTCGGTCAGAGCTCGGTGAACGCCAGGTGGTGCGGGCCGCCCTCCGGCAGCACGAACTCCTCGCCGACCACCGTGAACCCGTGCTTCTCGTAGAAGCCGAGCGCCCCGGTGCGCGCGTTGCACCAGACCCGGGTGCCGCCGCGCTCGCGGGCGTGGTCGAGGGCGCCGGCCAGCGCCAGCGCGCCGTACCCCCGGCCGCGCAGGTCCGGGTCGCTCGCCATGCCGCGCAGCCGCCAGTCGCCGTCGCGCGGGTCGCCCGGCATCGGCTCCGGCCGCACGCTCGCGCAGGCCACGACCCGGCCGTCCTCGACCACGGCGATCCCGGGCACCGGGTCGCTCTCGGCGAGCATCCGCTCGACGGTCCACCGCGGCCGCAGCACCCGTTGCCGCAGCTCCGCCGTGTCGGCGGGTCCGACCACGCGGATCTCGGGCACGGCAGCACTCTAGAGTCCGTCCGCGTGGACCTCTTCGACCTCACCGGCAAGACCGCGTTCGTCACCGGCGGCAGCCGCGGCATCGGCCTGATGATGGCGCGCGGGCTGCTCGACGCCGGCGCCCGCGTCCTGCTCTGCTCCCGCGACGCCGAGGCGTGCCGCGACGCCGCCGAGACGCTGGCGCCGCACGGCGACGTCGACGCGTTCCCCGCGCACCTCGGCAGCGAGGAGGGGTGCGCCGCCGCCGTCGCCGAGGTGACCGCGCGCACCGACCGGCTGCACGTGCTCGTCAACAACGCCGGCGCCACCTGGGGCGCGCCGCTCGCGGAGTTCCCGGACTCCGCGTGGGACAAGGTGCTCGCCCTCAATCTCAAGGCGCCGTTCTTCCTCACCCGCGCGCTGCTGCCGCTGCTCGACGCCGCGCGCACCGGCGACGACCCGGCCCGCGTCATCAACGTCGGCAGCATCGACGGCATCCGCGCGCCCGCGCTGCCGACGTACTCGTACTCGGCGAGCAAGGCGGCGGTCCACCACCTGACCAAGGTGCTCGCGCGCGAGCTCGGTCCGCGCGGGATCACCGTCAACGCCGTGGCGCCCGGGCCGTTCGAGTCGAAGATGATGGCGGCCACGCTGGATGCGTTCGGCGAGGCGATCGCCGCGAACGCGCCGTTGCGCCGCATCGGCCGCCCCGACGACATGGCCGGCGTCGCCGTCTACCTGGCCAGCCGCGCGGGCGCCTACGTCACCGGCGCCGTCATCCCCGTCGACGGCGGCATCTCGATCACGACGACGATCTGATGGGCGTCTACGACGACCTCCGGGCGAAGGCGCTCGCCGTCACCGCGGCGGAGGCCGGCGGCACCGTTGACGAGGTCCACGGCGCGCTGCTCGAGACGACCATGGACAACGGCGTGTACACGCTGCTCTGCCTCGCCGACGGCACGACCAGCCTCTACCTGTCGTCCGGCGGCGGGGTGATCGGCGGCGGCGCGCACCCGCCCGTGGTCGCGGCGAACGCCGCGTTCCTCGCGGCGGTCACAGCGCACCTCGCGGCGTTCGGGCCGGACCCGGACGGCGCGCTCCCGCCGGTGGGCGGGACGACGCTGCGCGCGCTGACGCGCGGCGGCCGCCGCGCCCTCACGGCGCCGGAGGAGGACCTGGGCGAGGGGCGGCACCCGGCGTCGCCGGTGTTCTACGCGGCGCACGAGGTGATCGCGCGGCTGCGCCACCTAATGCCGCAGCCGTAGCAGCTCCCGCGCCTTCCGCGCGTCGAAGTCCAGCGCCTCGATCGGCGTCGCCAAGCCGCCGCGCGCCAGCGCGCCGAGCGTCCGCACGTCCGCCGCGACCTGCGGGTCGGACAGCGCCCGCAGCGCGAACGCCAGCGCCCCCGGCGGCACGCCGTACGCCTCCTCCAACGTCACCGCCGCCCCGGCCGCGAGCAGCTCCCGCTCGCCGTACGAGCGCCGCCCACCGCCGCCGCGCGGTGGCGACACCAGCCCGAGCGCCTCGCGGTAGCGCAGCATCCGCGGCGTCGTGCCGAGCCGCCCGGCCGCCGCGGAGATGGGCTCGCGCAGCCCCGGCCGCACCCCGAACCGTGCCCGCACCCGGTCGACCAGCATGGAGTTGACAATACAGTGTCAACTCCACTTGACACCCGCCGGGGCGGCCCGGGATCGTTCGCCGCGACACCTACGAAGGAGCGTGACCGTGGCGGACCTCGCCAAGCACGACATCGCCGACCTCTCCCTCGCGGCCGCCGGCCGCAAGCGGATCGAGTGGGCGGAGCGGGCCATGCCCGTGCTGCGCCAGATCAAGGAGCGGTTCGAGAAGGAGCAGCCGTTCGCCGGCGCCCGGATCGCCGCGTGCATGCACGTCACGACCGAGACCGCGAACCTCATGCGCGCGCTCGTCGCCGGCGGCGCCGAGGTCCACCTCTGCGCGTCCAACCCGCTCTCCACCCAGGACGACACCGCCGCGTCGCTCGTCAACGACTTCGGCGTCAACGTCTACGCCCGCAACGCGGTCGACCGGGACGGCTACTACGCGCACATCAACGCCGCGCTCGACTGCCAGCCGGACTACGTGTTCGACGACGGCTGCGACCTCGTCAACACCCTGCACACCACCCGCACCGAGCTGCTCGACGGCATCAAGGCCGGCTGCGAGGAGACCACCACCGGCGTCATCCGCCTCAAGCAGATGGCCAAGGACGGCGCGCTGAAGTTCCCGATGATCGCCGTCAACGACACCGACACCAAGCACATGTTCGACAACCGGTACGGCACCGGCCAGTCGACCCTCGACGCGATCTTCCGCGCCACCAACACGCTGCTCGCCGGCAAGACCGTCGTCGTCGCCGGCTACGGCTACTGCGGCAAGGGCGTCTCCGACCGCGCCCGCGGCATGGGCGCCAACGTCGTCGTCACCGAGATCGACCCGACCAAGGCGCTCGACGCGAAGATGCAGGGCCTCACGGTCATGCCGATGTCCGAGGCCGCCCGCGTCGGCGACATCTTCGTCACCGTCACCGGCAACCGCGACGTCCTCCGCGCCGAGCACTTCGAGGTCATGAAGGACGGCGCGATCTTCTGCAACAGCGGCCACTTCGACATCGAGATCGACGTCGCGTGGCTGGAGGCGAACGCCGTCGAGAAGCGCGAGAAGATCCGCCACCAGACCGACGAGTACGTCATGGCCGACGGCCGCCGCCTGCTCCTGCTCGCCGAGGGCCGCCTGGTCAACCTCGGTGCCGCCGAGGGTCACCCGGCCGCCGTCATGGACATGTCGTTCGCCGACCAGGCGCTCACCGCCGAGTGGCTGGTCAAGGCGCACGCCGACCTGGCGCCGGGCGTCCACGACGTTCCCGAGTTCATCGACAAGGAGGTCGCCTCCGTCAAGCTCGCGTCGATGGGCGTCACGATCGACACCCTCACGCCCGAGCAGGAGGAGTACCTCAACTCCTGGGAGCACGGCAGCTAAGACCGTTGCCCAAGGGCACGTACCACCACCTCGACCCCGGCGGGGATCTCGCCGGGGTCGAGGTGTTCTCGTGCGCGCCCGGGCCGTCCGGCTGGCGGTACGTCTCGCAGACCTACGACGCCGAGCAACGCCCGCTCGGCCGGGTCGACGTCACCGTGGACGACCGCTGGCGGCAGGTCCGCGTACAGGTCACCGCCGGCGGCTGGACGCTGCGCGGCGGCCTCGCCGGACCGGAGGCCGTCTGGGTCCGCGCGCCCGACGGTGAGACCGGCGGCGACGAGCAGGCGGCGACGGCGGCCGGGTTCACCGGCCGGTCACCGGCGTTCGCGGTCGCGACCGCGCGGCTGCTCGGCCTCGGCCTGCTGGACCGCCGCCGGGTCCGCCTGGTCGGCGTCACCGAGCCCGCCTGCGTCGCGCTGCCGGTGGACGAGGGGTGGGCGCTGGTCGACGTCACCGAGCACGACACCGACTCCGGGCCGCTGCCGGTCGAACGCTACGAGGTCGCCGACCTGGCCACCGCCGAGCGCCGCGTCGTCCACCTGGCCGGCGACGTCGTGCTGGAGGCGCCGGGCCTGGAGCTGGTCGCCCTGGAGTCCCCGCCCACCTTGGCGTAGGCACGGCGAAGCCCCGGCCAGGGCAGACCGGGGCCTCGTTCGAGAGAGCGAAGGCGCTACCCGCGCCCGTCGGCCTCGCGGCTGCCCTCGCGGGTGCGGAGCTGGTCCGGCGAGGTCCGCTCCGGGAAGCGCCGCGCGTACTCCTGCTCCAGCTCCAGCATCCGCTCGGTGTGCGCCTCCAGCGCGTCCGCGGAGCCGTTCAGGAACGTCTCGTGCCGCGTCTCGTGCAGGTGCTCCAGCTCCCGCTCCAGCGCGGAGTCGTCGAGCTCCCGCGCCGGGACGCCCTGCGTCGTGACTGCCATCCGTCGTCCTCCTCGTTCGCGGCGTTCGCTGACTGCGGCGTACCCGCCCGGCTGCCGGGTATGCCGCGCGGCATGTCGCGCTCCGGGGTCCTCTTCGACGTCGACGGCACGCTGGTCGACAGCAACTACCTGCACATCGTGGCGTGGCTGCGGGCGTTCCGCGCGGCCGGCTTCCCGGACGTGACCGGCGCGCAGGTGCACCGCTGCGTCGGCATGGGTGGCGGGCTGCTGCTGGAGACGCTGATCGGCGGCGAGGACGAGGCCGCGAAGAAGGGCCACTCCACCGAGTACGAACGTCTCTGGCCCGAGCTGCGGCCGTTCCCGAAGGCGGTGGAGCTGCTGCGCGAGGTGCGCCGGCGCGGCGGCGAGACGGTGCTCGCGACGTCGGCGACGGAGGAGGAGGTCGGGGCGCTGCGCCGCGCGCTCGACTGCGACGACGCCATCACCGAGATCACGTCGTCCGCCGACGTGGAGGAGGCGAAGCCGGCGCCGGACATCTTCGCGACCGCGATGGCGAAGACCGGGCTTGACCCCGAGCGGGTCGTGGTCGTCGGCGATACCCGCTGGGACGCCGAGGCCGCAACGCGCGCCGGCCTGCGCTGCGTCGGCCTGCGCTCAGGCGGCATCGCCGAGGCGGAGCTGCGCGACGCGGGCTGCGTCGCGGTCTACGACGACGCGGCGTCGTTGCTCGCGTCGTTCGACTCGTCGCCGCTCGGCACGCTGCTCGCGCCGACCTGAGCCAGCGGCTTCACCGCCGGACCGTGCAGGACCTCGCCGTCGACGCCGAACCGCGAGCCGTGGCACGGGCAGTCCCAGCTCTTCTCGCCCGGGTTCCAGCCGACGATGCAGCCGAGGTGCGTGCACGACGCCGAAACCGCGTGCAGCACGCCGTCGTCGTCGCGGTACGCCGCCGTCTTGCCGAGCCCGTCGCGGATCACCGCCGCCTGCCCCGGCTCCAGCTCGTCCACCGAGCCGACGTCGCCGGGCGACAGGTAGCCGCTCGCGAGCTGCTTGGCGACCGCGAGGTTCTCCTTCACGAACGTCTTCGCCTTCTCGACCGGCGGCACCGTACGGCCCGGGTCGTAGACCTCCGCCCACGGGTTGTCCGTCCCCGTGATCAGGTCGGCCAGCAGCAGGCCGGACATGGTGCCGTTGGTCATGCCCCACGCGCCGAACGCCGTCGCCACCCACAGGTGCTTCGAGCCGGGGTGGAACCGCCCGACGAACGGCACCCGGTCCGTCGACGTGTAGTCCTGCGTCGCCCAGCGGTGCGTGAACTCCGTGACCCCGAAGCGTTCGCGGGTCCACTGCTCCAGCCGCTGCCACCGCTCGTCCTGGTCGTGCTCGCGGCCGGTGGTGTGGCCCTCGCCGCCGACGATGAGCAGCATCGCGTCGCCGTCCTCGGTGACGCGGATCGAGTGCGTCGGCTGCTCGGTCGACAGGAACATCCCGTCCGGCGCGTCCTCGCGCGACATCCGCGCGGAGACGACGTAGTCGCGCATCGGGAACTGCCGCGCGAAGAACATCCCCCGGTCCAGGAACGGGATGTGCGTGGCGACGACCACGTCTCGCGCGCGCAGCACGCCACGGTCGGTCGTGACGACGCACGGGTCGGTGTCGTCGACGTCGAGCGCGCGGGTGTTCTCCAGGATCACCGAGCCGTCGCCGGCGACGCCGCGGGCGACGTGCAGCAGGTACTTGCGCGGGTGGAACCTCGCCTGCCCGTCGTAGCGGATCGCGCCCGCGACGTCGTACGGCAGCGGCACGTCGTTGACGAGCGACACCGGCAGGCCGCAGCGCGTCGCGCCCTCGACCTCCTGCTCCAGCGACTCCAGCTCGGCCGGGTCCTCCGTGTAGATGTAGGACTCGGTCCGGACCAGGTCGCAGTCGACGCCCTCGGTCTCCACCACGCGCGCGATCTGCTCGATCGCCGCCTGCTGCGAGTCGGCGTAGAGCCGCGCCCGCTCCTCCCCGAACTTGTCCACGAGGTAGGCGTAGAGCCGGCCGTGCGAGGCGGTCACCTTCGCCGTCGTGTTGCCGGTGACGCCTTCCAGGATGCGGCCCGCCTCGACCACCGCGACCGTCCGCCCCGCCGCCTTCAGCGCGGCGGCGGCCGACAGGCCGGCGATTCCGCCGCCGAGCACGGCGACGTCCACCTCCAGCTCGTCCGGCAGCGGCGGGAAGTCCGTCGCCTCCGTCGAGTCGATCCAGTACGACACGGGCACGCCGGGAAGCTCGCTCATACGCCCCGCCTACCCGCGTCTCGCGCCTCGCTACCGTGGTCGCGTGCCCTCCGTCGACGCCGTCCGCGGCGACCTCACGGCGTTCGCGGCCGACGCGGTCGTCAACGCCGCCAACTCCTCGCTGCTCGGCGGCGGCGGCGTCGACGGCGCCATCCACCGCGCCGGCGGCCCGGCGATCCTGGCCGGGTGCCGCGCGCTGCGCGCGTCCCGCTACCGCGACGGCCTGCCCACCGGCGAGGCCGTCGCGACCACGGCCGGCGACCTCCCGGCCCGCTGGGTGATCCACACCGTCGGCCCGGTCCACGCCGCCGTGCCCGACCCGGCGGCGTTGCTGCGCGCCTGCCACGTCAACGCGCTCCGCGTCGCGGACGAGCTGGGCGCGCGGTCGGTGGCGTTCCCGGCCATCTCCTGCGGCGTCTACGGCTACCCGCCGCGGGAGGCGGCGCCCGTCGCGGTGGGCGCGGTGCGCGACGCGGACACGGCCGTCGAGCGGGTGACGTTCGTGCTGTTCTCGGCCGAGACCCACGCGGCGTTCGCGACCGCACTTCCCGGATCGTCCGGTTAGCTGCCGCTCGGCGCTTCCGCGCGCCGCGCCTCCACGACCTCCACCGCGTCGTGTTCCGCGCGTTCGTAGCTCGCGCGTAACGCGCTCTGCTGGAACTGGGGAAGGGAGTCGAACGCCCGACGTGCGTTCTCGATCACCTCCCGACGCGCGTTGGCCCGTGCCACCGCGGCATCCCGCTCCGAACGCGTCAACTCCGACCTCCTCTTGGCGTCTTGCGCGGTGCCGGCGAGGTAGGGGGAAGGCTCGCGGACCGGCGGGTGCGCTTGGCCGGACGAGCCGTACCTGTGCCTGCGTTCTTCAGTGTCGTAGGGGGGTGTGACAGATTCTCGGTCGGCGGCCGCTTGGTGTCATCCACCGTCTGGCCCAGCGAGCCGAGCGCGCTGATCTCGCGTGAGGCGATCGTCGACGGCTCGATCAGCGCGTCGACCTTCGGGAACGCGCCGGCGCGTTCGGCGTCGCCCCACTTGCGGCGCAGGCCGGTGGCGTCCTTGCGGTCGGAGACCGCGCTGAACAGCTGGGCGTAGCGACGCGGTGCGACACCGGTGAAGGGGTGGAAGGTGTCGCCCACCGCTGCACCGTACATCGCCTCTGCCCGGCTCTTCGGGTACGGCTCGAGGTAGACCACCTTGAGCGGGATCGCCACCAGGTGGCGAGCACAGTGGTGACACGGGTACGCGGTCACGTACATCGTGCCGCCGATGACGTCCGCGCGGGCGCGCAACGCGGCCAGCAGAGCGTTCATCTCGGCGTGCACCGGACGCTGGAACTCGATGAGGTTCCGCAGACGCGAGTCCGCGAGGACCCCGTCGAGGAGGCGGGCCGCGTACGTGTCGGGGTCCCGCGCCAGTTCCTGACGGGACTGCTCCGTGAGCACGTCGTTGCCCAGACGCGTCAGCGTGTCCACGAGCAGGTCGGCGATCTCAGTCGTGCTCGGGTCGAACTCCGGTAGGTGGTTCGGGTCGGGCTGTGCGTTGTGCCCGAGCCCGATGACCGCGTCGTCGGCGTTCACCAACGCCGCTCCGACCTTCAGGCCGAGTTCCGCCGACCGCGTACTCGTGACGTTCGCCAGGCTCATGCTGAACTCGGCCGGCGTCGGCGGCCGGTACACAGGGCTGTCGAACAACAGGTCCACCACACGGGTGACCTCGACGGGCACGTCCTGGTCGATATCGATGAACACGTCGGCCATGGGGAACGCGCGCATCGTGTTCTGCCCGTACACGTCCGTCTCGCGCAGGTCGCGGTCGATCAGCCGGTCGATGATCTCGTCGAGTTGCCGAGTCGTGATCGACGCACGCTGCGAACGGATCTTCGTCTCGAGCGTCTGGACCCGCGTCGCCCGGCTGGCCTGGAGCGAGACCACGAGCACGTGATCGCCGTAGAGGCGACGCAGGTGCGTCACCTCGGCCGGCCGCTTCAAGGAGTCGAGGACGTAGGCGGTACGAGCGACAGGGGTGTCGGCCGCTTCGCCGTTGGCGATGCCGAGCGCCGTGTTGGTCTCATGGCGGTAGGCACGGATCTCCGCCACCCCGAGCAGCGCTACGGCCGAGCCGGCGCCGTTATCCGCGCACAGGCGGTCCCCCTCGTCCATGAGCGCCTCGATCCGCGCTGCCTCATGGCGATCGGGGATCTCGCGCCCCTGCCGTACCGCCTCGTCACGGAGCAGGTCACTCAGCTTGATCTCGTGAACGGTGTACGCGTACTGATGCAGCACGCTCTTGAGCGCGTCATGGAACGCGTCTCCGCTCGTGCCGACAGGCCGGACGATCGCGACCACGAGCTCAGGCCCCGTATTGGCCACAGGCGCTACCCCCGTCCGACCCGTTCGTGGTCAGCAAACCATGCAGGGGTGCCCTCACCTCGGATTTTCGCGCGGTTGAACCGCGCGAGGTCCTCGCGACTCCTCCGTTGGACCACTGATGCCCCTACGCCGCCCCGGGAGCCCCGGCATGCGCCGTCCCCACGTCCTCGCCGCCCTCGCGCTGCTCGTCGCGCTGCTCGCCCCCGCCGCCGCGGAGCCGCCGCCGCTGGCCAGCGGCCCGTACCAGACCGGCTACCTCACGATGGCCGACGGCACGCAGCTCCGGTACACGGTGTTCCTGCCGCCCGGCCCGGGGCCGTTCCCGACGATCATGGAGTACGACGTCTACGCCGCCGGCACCAACCCGGAGGCGGGGCAGAGCCTGTTCGCCCCGGCGATGCGGGCCAAGGGGTACGCCGTGCTCGGCGTCAGCGCCCGCGGCTCCGGCTGCTCGTCCGGCGAGTTCGACGCGTTCTCGCCGCAGTCCGTGCTCGACGGCTACGCCGCCGTCGAGTGGGCGGCGAGCCAGCCGTGGTCCAACGGCTCCGTCGGCATGTACGGCGTCTCGTACCCGGCGATCATGTCGCTCTACGTCGCCGCGCTGCGGCCGCCGCACCTGCGCGCGATCGCGCCCGGCGCGGCGCTCACCGACCTGTACCGCGACGTCGCGTACCCGGGCGGCATCCTCAACACGTCGTTCGTCGGGCTCTGGACCGCCGAGCAGAAGGGCACCGGCTACCAGGACACCGCGCTCGTCGTCGCCGCCGACGGCGGCGACCTCCGCTGCCCCGTCTGGACGGCCGGGCACCAGCAGCCGGACCGGGTCGCGGTCGCGCAGGCGGCGTCGGCGCCGTACGCGGACGACGCGTTCTGGTCGCGCAGCCTCGGCGCGCGGATCGCCGACGTCGACGTGCCCGTGCTCTCGCTCACGGCGTGGCAGGACGAGCAGGTCGGCAGCCGCGTCGCGTCCGCCTACCAGGCGCTCGACCCGGCGACCTCGTGGCACGTCGTCGCGAACGGCGACCACGGCGTCAGCGTCACCGCGCCGGCGTTCGCGGCGCTGGAGCAGGAGTTCTTCGACCGGTTCGTCGGCGGCGTCGCGAACGGCTTCGAGACGGCCACGCCGCACGTCCAGGTGTGGCACGAGGTGCAGGCGCCGTCGTACGCGCCGCGCTGGGTCACCGGGCACCCGGCGTGGCCGACCGTGACGCCGGTGACCTACGCGCTCACCGCCGACGGCCGCCTCGCCTCCGCGACGCCCGCGACCCCGGGCGCCGTCTCCTACGCCTACCCCGGCACCGGCACGTCGACGGTCGCCTCCGGCCTCGGCGTTCCCGGCGAGCCGATCGCGTACGCGGCGCCGTCGACGGGCGCGGCGTTCACGACCGACCCGTTCGGCGGCGACGTCGAGCTCTTCGGCCCGGCCAGCGCCAACCTCTGGCTCTCCTCCACCGCGCGCGACACCGACCTCCAGGTGACGCTGTCGGAGGTGCGGCCGGACGGGCAGGAGACGTTCGTGCAGCGCGGCTGGCTGCGCGCGTCGCACCGCGCGCTCGACCCGTCGTCCACGGCGCTGCTGCCGGTCCACCCGCACACGGCCGCGTCGGTCGCGCCGCTGGCGCCGGGCGTCCCGACGCCCGTTCGCGTCGAGGTCTGGCCGGCCGGCCACGTGTTCCGCGCCGGGTCGCGGCTGCGGCTCACCGTCGAGGCGCCCGTCGGCGTGACCGGGCTGCGCCAGCTCGCGATCCTGCCGACCCCGGCGGTGAACACCGTCCACGTCGGCCCGCTCACGCCGTCGCGGCTGGTGATCGGGACGGTGCCCGCGACCGGTGTCGTGGCGGCGTACCCCGAGTGCGGGACGGTCGTGAACCAGCCCTGCCGGACGGCGTCCTAGACGGAGGCGGGGAGCTTCTGCTTCGTCGTCAGCACCGGCGCGAACAGGTCGCCGACCTCCGCCACCCGCTCCAGCGCCGCCGCCGCGTCGAACGTCAGCGGCCCCAGGTCGCCGGTCTCCGCGCACCCGGCGACCTCGTCCCACGTCACCGGCATCGACACCGTCGGGTGCGCCTTGGCGCGCAGCGAGTACACGCAGACCGTCGTCTTGCTGTCGACGTTCTGGCTCCAGTCGACCAGCACCTTGCCGACCCGCAGCTCCTTCTTCTGCCGCGACACGACCAGGCCCGGGTCCTCCTTCTCCAGCCGCACCGCGACAGACTTCGCGAACGGCGTCGTCCGGTCGTAGGTGGCACTCGGCTGGTTGACCGGCACGTAGACCTGGAGGCCCTTGCTGCCCGACACCTTCGCGAACGCCGCCAGCCCCAGCCCGTCGAACAGCTCCTTGAGCCGCATCCCCACGACGCAGCACTCGTGCAGGTTCGCGGGCGCGCCGGGGTCGAGGTCGAACACCACCATCGTCGGCCGCTGCGGCGTCTTCGCCAGCGCCATCGTCGTGTGCAGCTCGAGGTCCGCGAGGTTCGCGACCCAGACCAGCGCGGCCAGCGAGTCGATGACGACGTAGTCGATGTCCCGGCCGTTGCTGTCGCTGTAGATCGGCGTCGTCCTGATCCACGACGGCCGGTGCGCCGGCGCCTGCTTCTCGAAGAAGAACGGCGCGTCGACGCCGTTCGGGTACCGCTTCAGCGTCAGCGGCCGGCCCTTCAGGTGGGGGAGCAGCACCGGCGCGATGCGGGTGTAGTAGTCGATGACCTCGGCCTTGGTGAAGTGCGCCTCGGGGTAGAGCACCTTGTCCAGGTTGGAGAGCGTGAGCTGCCGCCCGTCGACCGCGACCTCGACCTTGGTACTCACCAATTCTCCTCGCGGACGACCTCGGTGGCCGCCTTGTCGAAGCGCAGCCCCTTGTACGACGGGTGCCGCAGCTTGCCGTCCCTGGTCCACTCGGTGAACTCGACCTCCGCCACCAGCGTCGGCTCGACGTAGGTCGACTTCTTCGCGTACGCCGTCGGCACCTTGTCGGCGAACGGCGAGTCCTTGCGCGCCAGCGGTTTCAGCGTCTTCTCCAGGTCCACCAGCGTCTTCGCGGTGAAGCCGGTGCCGACGTGCCCGGCGTAGCGCAGCGCGCCGTCGTCGTAGTAGCCGATGAGCAACGAGCCGAGGTGCCCGGCGCGCGCGCCCTCGCCCGCGGTCCAGCCGCCGACGACCATCTCCTGGCGGCGGACGTTCTTCACCTTGCGCCAGTGGTCGACGCGCTTGCCGGGGTGGTACGCCGCGTCCAGGCGCTTGGCCATGATCCCTTCGAAGCCGCGTTCGATGCTGGCCGCGCGCACCGCGTCGCCCTCGCCGGGGAAGTACGGCGGCGTCTGCCACGACGGGCCGTTGAGGTCCAGCGACTCCAGCAGCGCGCGGCGTTCGACGTAGGGGAGGCCGGTCACGTCACGGCCGTCGGCGTAGAGCACGTCGAAGACGAGGTAGACGACCGGGTACGTCTTCGCCGCGCGCCGCACCGCGTCTCCGGTGAGCTTCATCCGCTGCTGGAGCAGGCCGAAGTCGCTGCGGCCGTTCTCGTCGAAGACGACCAGCTCGCCGTCGAGCACCAGCCGCGTGCTGCCGACCGCCTTGCCCAGCTCGGCCAGCTCCGGGTACGAGCCGGTGATGTCGAGCAGGTTGCGGCTCTGCGCCCGCGCCCGCCCGCCGTCGATGTACACGATCGCGCGGACGCCGTCCCACTTGAACTCGAACGCCCACTCCCCCTGCTTGGGAGGCAGCTCGCTGCCGGTCGACGCGAGCATCGGGACGACGTTCTCCGGCATCGGCGCGACGTCGTCCGGCGCGGGGCTCATGCGGCGCATCATCCAGTTCTTCCCGCCCGTCTGGAACAGCACGTACTCGCCCTCGACCCGGCCGCCGTGCAGCACGACCTTGACCTTGCGGTCCTCCCACTCCTCGACCTCGTAGGTCCCCTGGTCCCACAGCAGCACCTTCCCGCCGCCGTACTGGCCCTTCGGGATCTCGCCCTCGAAGTCGAAGTAGTCGAGCGGGTGGTCCTCGGTGTGGACCGCCAGGTGGTTGACCTTCGGGTCGACCGGCAGCCCCTTCGGGACCGCCCACGACACCAGCACGCCGTCGCGTTCCAGCCGGAAGTCCCAGTGCAGCGCCGTCGCGTGGTGCTCCTGCACCACGAACCGCGGCGCCTTCTTCCGCGGCCGCCGCTTCTTCGCGCCGAACGGCTCCGGGGTGGCGCGCTCGTCGCGCATCCGCCGGTACGTCCGCAGCTCGGGCATGCGGCGTTCGTACCCCGATTCGCGGTGGTCCATGATCGGGCGCCATGACACGCACCGGGCTCGCGCTGCCGCTCAACCTGCTGCTCCCCGTCGCCGGCCAGGCCGATGTCGCCCGCCGCGCCGAGGCGCTCGGCTACGACACCGTCTGGGCCGCCGAGGCCGGCACCAACGACGCGTTCGGGCTGCTCGCGGCCTGCGCCTCGGTGACGTCGACGGTGGGGCTGGCGACCGGCGTGCTGCCGATCTTCACGCGGACGCCGTCGCTCATGGCGCAGTCGGCGGCGACGTTGCAGGACTTCTCCGGCGGCCGCTTCGCGCTCGGCCTCGGCGTCTCGTCGCGGACGATCGTCACCCGCTGGAACGGCATGCCGTACGACCGGCTCCTCGACCGGATGCGCGACTACGTCTCGGTCGTCCGCCGGCTGCTCACCTGGGAGAAGGTCACGTCCGAGTCGGACCTGTACCCGGTGGACGGGTACCGGCTGCTGCTCAACGTCCCGTCCCCGCCGCCGCCGATCCTGCTCGGCGCGCTGAACCCCGGCATGCTCCGGCTCGCCGGCGAGGTCTCCGACGGCGCGCTGCTGAACTGGATCGGCTCCGCGGCCGTGCCCGCCGCCGTCGCCGCGGTGGCCGAGGGCGCGGGTGGCGAGCCGCGCCGCAACGCCGTCTTCGTCCGCGTCTGCGTCACCGCCGACGTCGACGCCGCCCGCGCCTGGGCGCGGCGCGAGGTCATGGGGTACGTCATCGTGCCGGCGTACCGCAGGGCGTTCGGGACGCAGGGGTGGGGCGAGGTCTGCTCGGCCGCCATGGCACAGTGGGACGCGGGCGACCGCAAGGCCGCCGCCGCGTCGCTGCCCGACGAGTTCGTCGACTCGCTCTGCCTCGCCGGGTCGGCGGAGTCGGTGCGCGAGCGGTTCGACGCGTTCCGCGTCGACGGCGTCGAGGAGCCGGTGGCGTTCCTCTACAGCGGGCAGCGCGAGGTGCCCGCGATCGTCGCCGAGCTGGAGGCCACCATGGCCGCCCTGGCACCCGCGTCCACAGGCTGAAATCGCTCGTCCACAGATCGCTCCCGCCGGCTGCCCGGGGGTCTTGCGCGGCGGCAGGGTGGGCGCATGACGTTCGTCACCGCCCGCCGCGCGCTCGCGGCGTTCACCGCGTTCCTCGGCGCGCTGCTCGTGCTGCGCGTCCTGACGTCGCACGAGCCGCGCACGGTGACGCTGGCGCGCCCCGCGCCGGGGGCCGCCGTTCCGGCTGTGCCGCCGCCCGCCGCCGCCCCGCCGGCGTCGCCCGCCGCCGCGCCGCCCGCCCTCGACGCGGCGACGGCCCGTTCCGTCCTCGCCGCGCTCGACGCCGCCCGCGCCGCCGCCTACGCCGCCCCCGCGACCGCCGACCCGGCCGCCTGGGCCGCGCCGTCCTGCGCCTGCCTCGCCGAGGACCGCCGCCGCCTCCGCGACCTCGCCGCCCGCGGCCTCGCCCTGCGCGGCCACGCCGCCGTCCTCGACGCCGTCACGCTCGACGGCACCACCGTCCTCGTCGCCGACCACGCCCCCGCCTACACCGCCGTCGACGCGCGCGGCGCCGTCGTCGCCCGCTGGCCCGCGTCCGGCCCGCGCCGCTGGCGCGTCACGCTCGTCCGGCACGCCGGCCGCTGGCTGCTCGGCTGCGTCGTCCGGGCGCCGTGACCGGCCATGGCGTGGCACGTTCGCGCCGCGGGTAGCACGATGATCGGGAACAGCGGCGCATGCCTCGCGCCGCCGACGCCGAAGGGGCTGGCCGTGCGTTCGATCTGGAAAGGCGCGATCTCGTTCGGGCTGGTGTCGATCCCGGTCAAGCTCTACTCCGCGACCGAGGAGCGCGACATCGCGTTCCGGCAGGTCCACCGCGAGGACGGCGGCCGGATCCGGTACCAGCGCGTCTGCACCAAGTGCGGCGAGGAGGTGTCGTACGCCGACATCGCCAAGGGGTACGAGATGTCCGACGGCAGCATCGTCGTCCTCACCGACGAGGACTTCGACAACGTGCCGATCACCTCGAACCGCATGATCGACGTCGTCCAGTTCGTCCCGCTGGAGGAGCTCGACCCGATCTACTTCAGCAAGTCGTACTACCTCGAGCCGGAGAAGGCGGGCGTCAAGCCGTACGTCCTCCTCGCCCGCGCCCTCGAGGAGTCCGGCAAGGTCGCCGTGGTCAAGGTCGCGCTGCGCCAGCGCGAGGCGCTGGCCGCCGTGCGCGTCCGCGACGGCGTCTTCGTGCTGGAGACCATGCTCTGGCCGGACGAGGTTCGCACGCCGGAGTTCGGGTTCATGGACGACGACGTGGAGGTGCGCCCGCAGGAGCTCGCCATGGCGGGCACACTGATCGAGAGCCTGTCCGGGGAGTTCGACCCGAACGAGCACCACGACGCGTACCGCGAGGCGCTGGAGCAGGTCATCGAGGCCAAGGTCGAGGGCCACGAGCTGGTCGCCCCGGCCGAGCGCAAGGAGGACACCGGCGCCGTGGTCGACCTGATGGCCGCGCTGCGCGCCAGCGTCGACGCCGCCAAGAAGGGCCGGGTCGGCGGCGCGGCCGCCGCGGACACCGCCGCTCCGGCGAAGAAGGCGCCCGCAAAGAAGGCGGCGGCGAAGAAGGCCCCGGCCAAGAAGGCGGCGGCGAAGAAGGCACCCGCCAAGAAGGCCGCGAAGGCGCCGTCCCGCAAGTCCGCCTGACCGCTCGCGCCCGCTCAGTGGGAGCGGCGCCGCAGCCAGCCGCCGCGGCGGTGCGCGTGCGCGGGCGAGAGCCGGTGCCCGCGGTGGCAGTGCAGCCCGTCCGCCGCGACGGGCACCCGCTCGCCGCACTCCGGGCAGTACCGCGTGCCGACCCGCTCGGCCTCCGGCGCCGCCACCGGCTCCGGCACCGCCGGCACCGCCACCGGCTCCGCGACCACCGGCTCCGGCACCACCGGCTCGGCGGCCACCGGTTCCGCCACGACCGCCGCGACGGGCTCCGGCGCCACCGGCTCGGGGCGTTCCGGCTCGGCGACCGGCGCCGCCTCCACCACGGCCTCCGGGACCGGCTCCTCCGGCGCCGCCGGGTCCTCCGGCCCTGGCGCGAGCACCAGCGGCGCGCGCACGATTGTCCGCGGGCGGCGTCGATGCGCGAAGATCCGGCCCAGCAACGACACCGCGGGAGGCGGTTCGACGAGGGGAGGGTCGGTGTCCGGCGTCAGCTCTTCGTCGTACGTGACGGCTCCCGGTGCTCTCGCGCCGGCCGCTCAAGCCGTTAGGCCGATCGGCCGACATCTGAGGACGAGGTCCTGCTGCGACCCTGCCCGGAAAGGCTTCTCGTGACGGTAACGGACTACGACGAGATCGTCGCGGCGCTGCGCGCCGTGCCGGGCGTCGCCGACGCCGACGTCGAGCCCGACGCCGACGGTGGCATGGGGACGTTGCGGCTCGGGCTCGCGCCCGGGTTCGACGAGGTCCAGGTGGCGACGACGGTGGGCCGGCTGCTCCGCGAGCGGTTCGGGCTCGGCGTCGACGCCGAACGCGTCCAGCTCGTCGAGGACGCGGAGGTCCCGGACGAGCCGCTCGGCCGCGACGCCGCCCCGCAGCACCGCCCCGCGATCCAGCGGATGCACCTCGTCTCCTCCGGCCTCGACATCTCCGCGTCGGTGACGCTCGGCTTCGAGGACCGCAGCGCGGTCGGCGAGGCGCAGGGCACGGCGACGCAGAGCGGCGTGCAGCGCGCGGTCGCGCTGGCGACGCTGCGCGCGATCGAGTCGCTGGTGGACGGCAAGGCGCGGTTCGAGCTCGACCACCTCGAGGTCACCCAGACCGGCCGCGACCGCACCGTCGTCGCCGGCGTCACGCTCGTCACCCCGAGCGGCAGCGAACGCCTCACCGGCGCCGCGGTCGTGCGCGAGGACGTCCGCCAGGCCGTCATCCGCGCCACCCTGGACGGCCTCAACCGCCGCCTCGGCGCCCTGCTCCGCTAAGTAGCGGCCTACGCTGCGGCCCCATGGGCCTGATCTGCCTCCAGGGCGGCAACGAGTTCGCTCCCGGGTGCCGCGACATGGACGCCTACCTGCTCGACCGGGCCGGCGGCGGCCCGGTCGCGATCGTGCCGCTCGCCGGCGCCCCCGGCCGCGAGTACGACACCGCCGGCGCCAACGGCGCCCGCCACCTCACCGCGCTCGGCGCCACCGACGTCACGGTCGCGCCCGACGCGCGCACCGACCCGGCCGGCGCGCTCGCCGCCGTCGACCGGGCCGCGCTGATCGTGCTGCCCGGCGGCTCGCCGCGCCGCCTGCGCGAAGCCCTGTTCGGAACGCCGCTGCACGACGCCCTGCGCCGCGCCGCCGCCGACGAGGGGCGCGTCGTCACCGGCTCCAGCGCCGGCGCGATGCTGCTCTGCGCGTGGACGGTGCTGCCGGAGGGCGGCGCCACGGCGGCGGAGGGGCTGGGGCTGGTGGCGGACTTCGCGGTGGTCCCGCACTACGACGGCCCGCGACCGGACTGGGAACGTGTCCTCCGCGACGCGGCGCCCGGCCTGGACCTGCTCGGCATCCCGGAGTGCTCCGGCGTGCTGCTGGACGGCGAGGAGGTGACCGCGCTCGGCGCGGCACCGACCACCCTCGTCACCGACGAGGGCCGCGAGCTGCTGGCGCTCGACGCCTAGACCATCACCGCGACGTCGGAGACCCGCACGGTCACGCGGCGGCCGGACAGCGTCGGGCTGAGCGCCTCCAGGGCGCTGCGGGTGACGCCGATGCCGAGCACGTTGCGGAAGTTCTTCGCGCCGCTCGGGAGCGGCAACGTCACCGTCACCCACTGCCCGCTCGGGATCGTCACGGTGCCGAGGATCGCGTTGGTGCCGAGCTCGCGGCGGGCGGACACCTGCACGGTGACCGCCTTCCCGCTGTCGGTGTTGGCGCCGAGACGGACGCGGACGCCGGTCGCGTTGCGCAGGTCGAGCGCGTCGCGGACCCGCAGGTCCACCGCGCCACCGGCCGCGACGGCGCTCTCCCGCACCGTGAAGCGCACGCTCTGGTCGCCCGTGGCCGGCGTCTCGTAGACGGGACCGGCGACGACGATGCCGGAGCCGGAGTGCGCGAGGAACACCCGCGAGTCCCAGCCGCTCTCGAACGTCGCGAGCGTCGTGGACGACGCCGGCGTGCGGGCGTCCTTGAGGCCGCCGACGGCCGGGACGCGGTTGTGCCCGTACGCCGTCGAGTACTGGTCCACGAAGACCTGCGTGTTGTAGCCGGAGCCGTCGGGCCGCTCCACCCAGCCGATGCCGAGGTAGCGCATCGACCGGTCGAGGATGTTCGCCCGGTGCCCGGGGGAGTTCATGTACGCCGCGAACAGCGAGTCGGCGTCCCAGCCGCGGCCGACGTTCTCGGCGGTGGCGCCCCAGGAGGACGAGCCGTGGTTCTGGATGCCCGAGACCAGGTACGGGTTGTGGTACAGCGTGTTGCGGACCGCCTGCGTCATCGACCAGTCGCGCGCGAGGTCGGTCGTGCCGGCCGTCACGGTCAGCGCCGGGATGCCGCGGCTGGTGCGCGCCTGGTTGATCAGCGCCGCGAGCCGGGCCTCGACCGCGTTGAGGCGGACGCCGTTGGTGGCTGTGAACGCCGTCGCGGGAGCGGGCGCGGCCACGCCGGCGACGACCATCACGGCCGCCGTCGCGAGCAGCGAGGCGAGTCGGCGGAACGTCTTCGGCTGGCGCATGCGCAACGGCTCCCGGTGCTCGGTGTCGTCTCTGGAATCGGCGCCGGCGGTCGTCCCGACCGTCACCCGATCAGGTGATCGACACGTTCGCCCCGGAGGTGAAGCGGCGTTCGCACCGGGTAGCCTGGGAGGCGTGCCAGCCCGTCCCGGACCCGCCCGCGCGACCGCCCTGCCGGGCCCCGGCGAGCCGCCGGTGCCGTCGTGGCCGGGGTCGCTGGTGCGCGTGGGGCCGTACGAGCTGTTCGTCCGCCGGGCGGTCAACGACGGCGCCCCGCCGGCGGTGTTCGTGCACGGCCTGGGGGGCTCGGCCACCAACTGGACCGACCTCATGGCGCTGCTCGCGCACCGCGTCGACGGGCACGCGCCCGACCTGCCCGGGTTCGGGGCCTCGCCGCCGCCGCCGGACGGCCGCTACTCGCTCGACACGCACGCCCGCGCCGTCGTCGCCTACATCCGTTCGCTCGGCCAGGGGCCGGTGCACCTGTTCGGCAACAGCCTCGGCGGCGCCGTCGCGACCCGCGTCGCGGCCGAGCAGCCGGAGCTGGTGCGTTCGCTGACGCTGGTGTCGCCCGCGCTGCCGCAGTACCGGCTGCGCCGCACCAGCGAGCCGCGGCTGGCGCTGCTGCTCATGCCCGGCGCGTCCCGGCTCGTCGCCCGCGAGCGCGCCCGGGCCCGCGCCGAGAGCGTCGTCCGCAGCGTCCTCGCGCTCTGCATGGTCGACCCGTCCGCCGTCCCCGCCGAGCGCGTCGCCGAGGCCGCCGCCGAGGTCGAACGCCGCCGTGCCCTCCCGTGGGCGAACGTCTCCCTCGCCGCCTCCCTCCGCGGCCTGGTCCGCTCCTACCTCGAGCCCGGCCCGCGGAACCTGTGGAGCCAGCTCGGTGCCGTTGCGGCGCCGACGCTCGTCGTCTGGGGCGACCGCGACCGGCTGGTGCCCGCGGCGCTCGGCCCGGTCGCCGTCCGCCGCCTGCGCCGCGGCCGGCTCGTCGCCATCCCCGACGCCGGGCACGTCGCGCAGATGGAGCACCCCGCACTGGTCGCCGCCGAGGTCGAACGGCTGCTGGACGAGGCCGAGGGTCTCCGGGCGTCCGCGTGACCGGCCTGCGCCTCACGCGGCGTGGCCGCCTGCTGCTCCAGACGTTCCCGGTCTTCCTGGTCGTCGCGGTCGCGGCGTACGCGCTGACCCACCACGGCACGCCCGCCGGCGCCGCCGCCGTCCGGGCCGCCGCCACCACGAGCCCGCCCGCCACCACCCGGGCCCCCGCCGTGACCACCCCGGCCCCCCCGGCCGCGACCGCCTCGCCCACCCCGCGGGCCACGCCCAGCCCGACGCCGCGGCCCATCCCGAGCCGGACGGCGTTCGCGCCGACCGGGCGGCTCGCCGTCGTCCCCGGGCGCAGCGCCGTCCACGGCAGCGGGCCGTTGCGGAAGTTCATCGTCGAGGTCGAGGCGGGGCTGCCCGACGACGGCGCGGCGTTCGCCGCCGCGGTCGAACGCGTGCTGTTCGACCAGCGGTCCTGGGGCGGCGGGGGACGGCTGTCGTTCCAGCGGGTCGACTCCGGCCCGGTGGCGTTCCGCGTGACGCTCGCGACGCCCGCCACGACCGACCGGCTCTGCCGGCCGCTCGACACCGGCGGCATCTACTCGTGCTACCAGGGCGGGCGTTCGGTCCTCAACGCCATGCGCTGGCACGACGGCGCCGCCGCCTACACCGGCGACCTCGCGTCGTACCGGATCTACATGGTCAACCACGAGGTCGGCCACGCCCTCGGCCACGGCCACCGGCACACCTGCGGCGCCGGCGGGCTCGCGCCGGTGATGGTGCAGCAGACCAAGAGTCTCTACGGCTGCCGCCGCAACCCGTGGCCCCTCTCCGACGAACGCTGACGAATCTGGCGCGCCTGCCCCCACGGCACCCCCCTGAGCGGGATACTGGCGCCGCTGTGACCCCGTCACGATCCGGGAGCCTTGCGTGACCGATTCCTTCACCGGCAGCTCCGGCTCCGAGGCCCCGCCTCCCTACCTCGGCGCGGGCCAGTCGCCCGGCATCTCCGAACGCATGCAGGCGCTCATGTCGCGCGCCGAGCAGGAGATCGCCGAGCAGCGCCAGCTCCAGGCGCTGGTCGGCGAGGTCCGCCAAGCGCTCGCGACGTTGCAGGACGAGGTCCGCAACGTCGCCGGCGCCCACACGCTGGAGATCGTGCGCGGCGAGGTCACCGGCATCGGCGCCGAGGTCCGCGCCTCCACGACGATGATCGGCGAACGCCTCGAGGCCGTCGTGCGCGCCGTCGGCGCCACCGCGCAGGTCATGCAGGGCGTCGGCCAGCAGCTCGACCGGATCACCGAGCTGCTCAACCACCAGCAGCAGCAGATCGGCTCGCTCACCACCGCCGTCGCGCAGCAGCGCGACGTGCTCGGCGCGCTGCCGGAGACCGTCGCCGCCCGCGCCGCCGAGCCGGCCGCCGCGCTGCGCCAGCACGTCAGCGGGGTGTCCGACGACGTCGCCACCGTCCGCGAGCACGTCGGCGCCGTGCGCGAGCACGTGTCGTCCGAGGTGAGCGCGGTCCGCGAGCACGTCGCCGCCGTGTCCTCCGAGGTCGGTACCGCCGTCGGCTCGGTCCGCGAGGACGTCTCCGGCGTCTCCGGCGCCGTCGCCCACGTCCGCGACGAGCTCGGTGAGCTCCGCGAACGCCTCGACCACGTCGCCGGCGAGGTCCGCGCCGACTCCGCCACCTCCCTGCGCGCCCTGGGCGAACGCATCGACGCGGCCGTCATCGCCCTCGCCGAGGCGTTGCTGCGGCCCCGGCTCGGCGGCGGCGCGGCGCCCGCGCCCGCCCCGGCGCCCGCTGCCGACCTGGCGCCCGCGCGCGACGAGGACGTGCCGACGACCGCCACGATGACCGTCCCCGTCGTCGCGTCGCCGCCGTGGGCCGGCGCCGCCGCCGCGACCGCCGAGCCCGCGGACGAGCCGGAGGAGGAGGTCGCGTTCACCGGCGAGGTGCCGTCGGTCGAGCCGGGCGCCACCGACACCGGCGGCGAGGGGCTCGACGACGACGATGACGACGAGTACGACGACGCCGAGGCCCGCGCCGCCGGGCGCGAGGACGACGACGTCCCCGACGAGCCCGGGGAGCCGGCCGAGGCGACCGTCGCGGGCGAGGACCTGGCCGTGCTGGCGGGCGAGGACGACGCGGTCGGCGACGAGCCGAACGCCGACCCCGAGGACACCGTCGCCGTCGCCGCGGAGGCCGGCCCGTTCGCGGGCGACGACGCCCTCGCGGCGAGCGAGGACGTCACCGCGTGGGGCGACGACGCGGACGGCACGGCCGAGCCGGCCGGGGCGACGGCGCCGGGCGACGACGCCGGCGACGAGGCGGCAACGAGCGCCGGTGACGACGCGGCCACGAGCCCGGGCGACGACGAGACCACGAGCCCCGGCGACGAGGGCACGAGCCCCGGCGACGAGGCGGGCACGAGCCCCGGCGACGACGAGGGCACGAGCCCCGGCGACGACGAAGGCACCAGCCCCGGCGACGACGAAGGCACCAGCCCGGGCGACGACGAAGGCACCAGCCCGGGCGACGAGGGCACCAGTCCCGGCGACGAGGCGGCTACGAGCCCCGGCGACGACGAGCCCACCGCGGCCGCGCCGGGCGAGACCGCGACCAGCGCCGGTGACGAGCCCGCCGACGAGCCCCGCACCGCCACCGGTGATGACGCCACCGCGACCGGGGACGACGCCACCGGTGACGACGAGGTCCCCCTCGTCTGGCCCAGCGACGACACGGACGACACGGACGAGACCGACGAGGACGCCCCCGAGCCCCCGGCCGCCCCCACCTCGTGGGGCTGGGACGGCGTCCGCGAGCCGGAGCCCGAGCCGGCCGAGGCGCCGAAGGAGAAGCGCCGCCCCTGGTGGCGCCCGGGCGGCTGACCCCGGACATGCCGAAGGCCCCGCGCGAGCGGGGCCTTCGTGCCGAACGACCTACTTGAAGACGTCCTTGACCTTCTCGCCGGCCTGCTTCAGGTTGCCGGCGGCCTGGTCCTTCTTGCCCTCGGTCTGCAGGGACTCGTCCCCGGTCCAGTCGCCGACCTTCTCCTTGGCGTCCCCGGTGATCTCCTGCGTCTTGTTCTTGAGCTTGTCGTCGAGGCCCATTCGAGGTCTCCTCCATCGGGTCGTTGGCGATCATCAGGGGTATCCCCGCGACGGCGGCCCGGTAACCTGCCGCGCGGGAATCCACGGCGTCAGAAAGCCGTTGCTCCCACGGTCACCCGAAGGAGTCGGACGTTGTCGCTGCCCCCGCTGGTCGAGCCCGCCGCCGAGCTGACCAAGGACGAGATCCGCCGTTACTCGCGCCACCTGATCATCCCGGACGTGGGGATGGACGGGCAGAAGCGGCTGAAGAACGCGCGCGTGCTCGCGGTCGGCGCGGGCGGTCTCGGCAGCCCGACGTTGATGTACCTCGCGGCGGCCGGTGTCGGCACGCTCGGCATCGTCGACTTCGACGTCGTGGACGAGACGAACCTCCAGCGCCAGATCATCCACGGCGAGTCCGACGTGGGCCGGTCGAAGGCCGTGAGCGCGAAGGAGTCGATCGCGCAGATCAACCCGTACGTCGAGGTGGTGCTGCACGAGGAGCGGCTCGACTCGGCCAACGCCCTCGGCATCGTGAGCCAGTACGACCTGATCGTCGACGGCACCGACAACTTCGCGACCCGCTACCTCGTCAACGACGCCTGCGTGCTGGCCGGCAAGCCGTACGTGTGGGGGTCGATCTTCCGCTTCGACGGGCAGGCGAGCGTGTTCTGGGCCGAGCACGGCCCGTGCTACCGCTGCCTGTACCCGGAGCCGCCGCCGCCCGGCATGGTGCCGTCGTGCGCCGAGGGCGGGGTGCTGGGCGTGCTCTGCGGCACGATCGGCTCGATCCAGACCACCGAGGCGATCAAGGTCCTCACCGGGATCGGCGACCCGCTCGTGGGGACGTTGATGATCTACGACGCCCTGGCGATGGAGTTCCGCACGGTCCGCGCCCGCAAGGACCCGGAGTGCCCGCTCTGCGGGAAGAACCCGACGATCACCGAGCTGATCGACTACGAGGCGTTCTGCGGCACCGTGTCGCACGAGGCGGAGGAGGCCGCCGCGGCGGCGACGATCACCGCGCCGGAGCTGAAGGCGATGGCCGACCGGGGCGACGACTTCCTGCTGGTCGACGTCCGGGAGCCGGGGGAGTACGAGATCGTGCGCATCCCCGGCTCGGTGCTGATCCCGAAGGGCGACCTGCCGGCGCGGCTGGCGGAGCTGCCGCAGGACAGGCCGGTCGTCGTCTACTGCAAGACGGGCGTGCGGTCGGCGGAGGCGCTGGCGCTGCTGCGCGGCGCGGGCTTCGCCACGGCCAAGCACGTCCAGGGCGGCGTCACGGCGTGGGCGCACCAGGTCGACCCGAGCCTGCCGACGTACTGACAGGACCGGGGCCACCCGGCGTCGAAGAAATCTGTCACACCCCCCGGCGACACTCGTCGTTGTACGGGTACGAACGACCTTCCCGACGCGTCTGGAGCCTGTCTTGCGCCGTCCCCTCGTCCTCGCCCTCGCCGTCGTGGTGCTCGCCGCGCCGGCCGCCGTCGCGAAGCCGAAGGACCCGAAGCCGCACCCCCACCCGCACAAGCCGAAGCCGGAGAAGGCCGTGGCGGTCCGGGTGTTCGACGACGCGCGCGCCGCGGCGCCGCTCGTGCTGACGGGCGCGCAGCTCCCCACCTGGTCGCGGCTGCCCGCCGAGGGCCTGGCCAAGACGTACCCGTCCGGCGCGACCACGACTGGCGACTCGGTGCGCCACGCGCACAACGGCACGCTCGTCGTGCCGCCGGACGCCCGTACCGGCATCGACCCCGACCAGCTCGTCGCCTACCAGTGGAACGGCGCTTCGTTCGTCGAGGTCCCGGTGCAGGTCGACCAGCGGTTCCCGTACTTCCTCGCCAACGGCCGCTCCAGCTTCTCCACCTACTCCGGCACCGACGAGGAGCTCACGTACGCGTGGGCGCCCGACGCGCACGCGACCGGCGAGGAGGCGTGGAAGAAGGTCTTCGGCGACTGCGCCGCCCGCTACGCCACGGCGGCGGAGAACGCCGCCCTCCCCGCGTACGCCAGCCCCGCGCCCGCCGGCTCGCTCGACACGCTCGGCTACACCGGCGCCATGCAGGACCCGGTGCCGACGCTGGACGACGACGACGAGGTCGTCGTGCTCGCCCGCGACGCGGGCCTGCCCGCGCCGGCGACGGCGGCGTTCCCGGCCGGCGTGCACGACGCGCAGGCCGTCCGCGTCACCGACCCGCTCGCGCCGCACCAGGCCGCGTACGTCTACCTGGCGCTGCGCCCGGCCGGCTCGACGTTCACCGCCGCCACCTCGCCGTACGTGACGATGGCGCGCGACGCGAACGCCGACGAGTGGATCGACCGGTACACGTTCACGCCGGACGACCCGGAGAAGATCGGCACCAGCAACACCGGCTACGGCCCGAACCTCCCCGGCACCGTCTGCCGCACCGCTGCCGGCAACGACGGCGGCATCACCGCCGCCGACGCCACCTCGCGCGCCTCGACCGACCGCGTCCCGCGCGACGGCATGACCGTCACCACGCCGACCTACCGGCTCACCGCGACCGGCCGCTGGATGGTCCGCTCGCTCGCCGTCACCCGCCCCGGCACGACCGGCGACTACGGCCCCGACCTGATCAGCCGGTGGAAGGGGCGCGCGTTCCAGCAGAGCCCCGACTCGTCGGTCTCCGTCGTCGGCTTCGAGGACGAGCAGGTCAACTGGGAGGCCAACTCCGCGCTCCTCGGCTGGCGCGCCGGCCCGGTCCGCGCGATCCGCGAGGTGTGGGGCGCCGACTCCGGCACCAACGTCACCAAGACCGAGTTCTTCTACCGCGACGCCGACGTCTTCAACTACCACGTCCGCGTCCACCCGATCCCGCCGGACGGCCTCTACACCTCGTGGAACTACAACCCCGGCGCGGTCAGCACGTACTTCGACCTGGCCAAGCCGGACGGCGTCGCGATCGACGGCCGCAACGACGACGTGGGCCAGGTGGACGAGGTGCCCGTGAGCGGGCAGCCGGCGTTCTTCGACACCTGCGACCCGACGTTCGACGTCTGCTCCGCCGTCGAGAAGCCCGAGGAGGTCGCCGGCCCGAACGGCGGGCTCGTCTACCAGTTCGAGCTCACCTCGCCGCACGAGCTGGCCGGCAACTTCGCGGCCGTCCCGTACTACCGCGACGACGCCTGCCTCGACGACGGCACCGGCGATACCCCCGTGCCGCGGCCGTGGCCGGGCGAGGCGCTCACCGACAGCCGCGTGAAGCAGGGCTACGTCGACTACTGGAAGGCGCACGGCGCGCCCGCCACGCTCACCTACGCCGACCTGAAGTGCGACCCGGCCGCCGACCCGGCGACCACGCCGGCCTGGCGGCGCACGCCGTTCGCGGGCGCGTTCGGCCAGCACGGCCTGCACTTCTTCGTCACGCAGGACAGCGACAACGCGTTCGGCCCGAAGCCGGTGGACGAGCTCGACGGCCAGCAGTGGCGGTTCGCGGTGCCGATGAACGCGCCGCGCAACGTCCTGCTCGACTACAGCAAGAACGTCAGCGCCAAGCTCGCGGCCGTCGTCACCCCGTTCGCCGCCTCCCCGGGCCTCTAACGCCCGCGGTGCCGGCGCTTCCGGGAAGCACCTCCCGCACGGTGAAAGCGCGGAACGCTTCCCGGACGCGCGGCGCGGCCCAGGCGGAGCGGGGCGCGCGGGTGCCGCGGGTGCCGCGGGTGCCGGGGGTGCCGGGGGTGCCGGGGGTGCCGGGGGTGCCGACGCCGTTCGCCGAACGCGTGCTCGACGTCGTCCGGCTGATCCCGCGCGGCCGCGTGCTCGCCTACGGCGACGTCGCCGAGTACCTCGGCGAGGGCGGCCCGCGCGCGGTCGGGACGGTGCTGGCGCGGTTCGGCGGCGGCACGCCGTGGCACCGCGTCGTGCGCGCCGACGGCACGCCGAACCCCGCCCACCCCGCCGAGGCGGCCGCGTTGCTGCGCCGCGAGCGGGTGCCGTTCCGCGGCGACCGCGTCGACATGCCCCGCGCCCGCTGGTCGGGGCACTGAGCGGTGTGGGTGGCTGGGTGAGGTGTGGGGCCGACTAAAGCGCGGCGAAGCCGCGCCCTAGGCCCCGCACCTCACCCGGCCGCCTTGGGCCGTCCGGGCTAGCGCACGTTCAGCCGGGTGAGGGAACCGTCACCGCGACATTTCGCCCGCAACGCCGTCTCTCGGGCAGGTGACCCGGGCGCCCCGCCCGGGCGAAGGGAGTTCCCAGCGTGTCCACCGTTCGCCGCCGCGCGGCCCGGATGGTCGCCCTCGCCGCGCTCGCCGCGGCCGTCGCGACCCCCGCCGCCTCCGCCTCCAGCCAGACCCGCGCAGCAGAGCCCACCTCGCGCGGCGAGGCGGTCGTCGCGTTCACCACCCTCCCGGCGGGCGTCCAGCCGGGGGCGACGCTGCGCGGCTTCCGGGTGACGCGGGTCTCCACCGGCGGCGCGTTCGCCGTCGTCCAGGCCGCCGACGTGGCGCGGGTGCGGGCGGCGTTCGCCGGCGTGCCGGGCGTCCGCACGGTCGAGGACAACGTCACCGTCTCGGCGCTCGCGACCCCGAACGACAGCCAGTACGCGAGCCAGTACGGCCCGCCGATGATGGGCTTCCCAACGGCGTGGGGGCAGGCCGGCTACGGCTCGTCGAGCGTCAAGGTCGCGGTCATCGACAGCGGCATCCGGCGCACCCACCAGGACTTCCAGAGCAGCCGCGTGCTGCCCGGCTACGACTACTACAACCGCGACGCGGACCCGGCCGACGACTGCGGCCACGGCACGCACACCGCCGGCACGGTCGGCGCGACGACGAACAACGGCGTCGGCGTCGCCGGCATGAGCCAGGCGACGATCCTGCCGCTCAAGGTGCTCTCCGGCACCGACATCCTCGGGCGTTGCTCCGGCTCCGCCGCGGACATCGCGCAGGCGATCCGCGACGCCGCCGACCAGGGCGCCAAGGTCATCTCCATGTCGATCGGCGGCCCGGACAGCACCGTCGAGCACGACGCCGTGACGTACGCGTTCAACAAGGGCGTGCTCATCGTCGCCGCGGCCGGCAACGACGGCGGCAGCAACTCGATCGACTACCCGGGCGCCTACGCCGAGTCGATCGCGGTCGCGGCGCTGGAGTCGAACAAGGCCCGCGCGTCGTACTCCGACGGCGGCCCGCAGCTCGACATCTCCGCGCCGGGCAGCAACGTCCTGTCGACCTACAACAGCAGCGACACGTCGTACTCGCAGCTCTCCGGCACGAGCATGGCGACGCCGCACGTCGCCGGCGCGCTGGCGCTCGCGCTGTCCTGCGCGCCCGCCGGCACCACCGCCGCCACCATCCGCAACGCCCTGTACTCGACCGCCGAGGACCTCGGCGCGGCCGGCCGGGACGACGCGTACGGCTACGGCCTGGCCCGCGCCGACCGCCTGGTCGCGAACGTCTGCACCGGCTCCTCGCCGACCAACAACCCCCCGACCGCGTCGTTCACGAGCAGCGCGTCCGGCCTGACCGTCTCCGTCAACGGCTCCGGCTCGTCCGACCCCGACGGCGACACGCTGTCCTACGCGTGGAGCTTCGGCGACGGCGGCACGGCATCCGGCGTCACCGCGTCGCACGCCTACGCGGCGGCCGGCACCTACACCGTCACGCTCACCGTCTCCGACGGCCGCGGCGGCTCGAACAGCACCTCGAAGTCGGTCACCGTCTCCACCAGCACCGACCCGGACCCGTCCACCCCGAACCTCACCAGCGGCCAGCAGGTCACGGTGACGCTCGGCGGCGCCGGGCAGCAGGCGTTCTACAAGATCGCCGTCCCGTCCGGGAAGAGCCAGCTCCAGGTCGCGATGACGGGGCCGGCCTGCGGCCTGCTGGGGTGCTCGTTCGACGCGGACCTGTACACGCAGTTCGCGGCGAAGCCCACGGACACGTCGTACGCGTGCCGCCCGTACGCCTCCGGCAGCAACGAGACCTGCACCCACGCCTCGCCCGCCGCCGGCTACTGGTACATCCGCGTCTACGACTACACCGGCTCCGGCTCCGTAACGCTGAAGGCCACGATCTCGTAGCCGCCTGACCGAATCGGGGCGGGGCACCGTCCGCGCTAGGGCCGCCTGCGGCGGCTTCAGTCGCGCGAACGGCGCCCCGCCCCGCTTCTTTCTGCGCGACGGGAGGATCACGCAGCGCGACGGCGAATCGGAACCACCTCACCCGTCCGCGCGCGACCCCAGGGGAACATCGTGTCCGTCCTCGCCACTCTCGAGAAGCTCGACCACCGGCTTACGGGCCGTCCGGAGACGGACTACGTGTTCGAGGCGCGGCGGTGGCGGCTGCGGCTCGCGCTGGTCGTGCTGCTGACGCTGCTGTCGCTGGTGATCGCGCTGGTGAGCGACCAGGCCGTCGCGGGCTGGGTCCTCGTGGCGTTCGCGATCGCGACGGGCGTGAAGACGGTCCTGGCGCGCCGCGCCTGGCGCGCGAGCGCGGTGCAGGTCACCGGCGGCCGCTGGTACGAGCGCTAGCCAACGCCCGGCCGGGCGCGGACACGCCGCGCGCGGTGCTCGAAAAACGCCGCCCCACCTGGCAGCGTGGAGCCTGACAGCCAGCCGGCTTACAGGCGACAGGTGGTACCCGCAGTGCAGCAACCGTTCCGGCTCGTCCGCGGCGCGCCCGCCCCGGTCGTCCCCCCGGACCTGGACGAGGCCCAACGCGCCGTCGTCGACCACGCGGGCGGCCCGCTGCTCGTCCTCGCCGGCCCCGGCACCGGAAAGACCACGACCCTCGTCGAGGCCGTCGTCGCGCGCGTGGAGCGCGGGCTGGCGCCGGAGCAGGTGCTGGTCCTCACGTTCTCCCGCAAGGCCGCCGAGGAGCTGCGCGGGCGGATCACCGCCCGCCTCGCCCGCACGATCACCGAGCCGGCCGCGTGGACGTTCCACGCCTGGGCGTACGCCATCGTCCGCGCCTACGACACGCCGCCCGGCGAGCTGCCGCCGCGGCTGCTGTCGGGCGCCGAGCGCGACGTGCGGGTCCGCGACCTGCTGCACGGCAACGCCGAGGGCATCGGCACCCGCTGGCCCAAGGACGTGGTGCCCGCGCTCAAGACGCGCGGCTTCGCCCGTGAGGTCGCGGACCTGCTGGACCGGGCGCGCGAGCGCGGCCTCTCCGGCACCGACCTCGCCGCCCTGGGCGAGCGGGAGGAACGCCCGGAGTGGGTGAGCGGCGGCACGTTCCTGGACGAGTACCTCGACGTCCTCGACGCCGCCCGCGAGATGGACTACGCCGGGCTGGTGGCCCGCGCCCACGGCGTGCTGTCGCAGCGCGACGTGCTGGAGGCGGTGCGGCAGCGGTACGGCGCGGTGTTCGTGGACGAGTACCAGGACACCGACCCGTCGCAGGAGGCGTTGCTGCGGCTGGTCGCGGGCGACGGCCGCGACCTGGTGGCGGTGGGGGACCCGGACCAGTCGATCTACGCGTTCCGCGGGGCGGACGTGGGCGGCATCCTCGGCTTCGCCGACCGGTTCCGCACGACGGCCGGCGAGCCGGCGCGGGTCGTGACGCTGCGGGTGTCGCGCCGGGCGGGCGCGGCGCTGCTGGCGCCGAGCCGAGCCGTCGCCGCGCGGATCACGACCCCCGGCCTCAACCCGGACGTCGTGCGGGCGCACCGCGACCTGGTGCCCGCCGGGCCGGAGGGGGAGCCGCCGGACGTCGTGCTGTTCCCCAGCGCGTCGCAGGAGGTCGCCTACATCGCCGACCGGCTGCGCCGTGCCCACCTGTACGAGCAGGTGCCGTGGTCGCGGATGGCGGTGCTGGTGCGCAGCGGCGTGCGCAGCATCCCGGTGCTGCGGCGGCAGCTCGCGCAGTCCGGCGTGCCGGTGACCGTCGCGGCCGACGAGGTGCCGGTGGCGCGCGACCCGGCGGTGGCGCCGTTGCTGGCGGCGCTGCGGATCGCCGCCGACCCGGACCGGCTGGACGCCGACACGGCGGCGTTGCTGCTGCTCTCGCCGCTGGGCCACGCGCTGCCGAGCCGGCTGCGCGTGCTCGGCCGGCAGCTCCGGGCGCTGGCGCGGGCGGCGGGCGAGCCGTTCCCCCCGCCGGCGACGGAGTTGGTGCGCCGGGCCGTGCTCGACCCGCGCGACCTCACGACGGTCGACGCGGACGCCGCGGACCCGGTGTACCGGCTGGTCCGGCTGCTCGACGACGCCCGCCGCGTCCTCGGCAACGGTGGCACGCCCGAGGAGGCGCTCTGGCAGCTCTGGCACGGCAGCGGCTGGGACCGCCGCCTGGAGGCCGACTCGCTCGCCGGCGGCACCGCCGGGCGGCAGGCCGACCGCGACCTCGACGCGGTGCTGGCGCTGTTCGCGGCGGCGGCGCGGCTGGAGGAGCGCGAGCCGCACGGCGGCGTCGCGACCCTCCTCGCCGAGCTGGAGGCGCAGGAGATCCCCGCCAACGCCCACGAGGAACGCCCCGGCGCCGCTGACGCGGTCCGCCTGCTCACCGCGCACCGCGCGAAGGGCCTGGAGTGGGACCTCGTCGTCGTCGCCGGCGTGCAGGACGGCGTCTGGCCGGACCTGCGCCGCCGCGGCTCGCTGCTCGACGCCGACCTGGTCGACCTCGGCGCGCCCCGCCCGCCGGCGCTGCCCGCGCAGCTCCTCGTGGAGGAACGCCGCCTGTTCTACGTCGCGCTGACCCGCGCCCGCCGCCGCCTGCTGGTCACCGCCGTGCAGTCGGTGGACGACGCGGCGGCGCGGCCGAGCCGGTTCCTCTCCGAGCTCGGCGTCGAGGTGCCGGAGGTCGCCGTCCTCGCCGGTGCCGCGCGCGGCGAGGAGGTCGGCCTGCTCGCGCCGTCGTCGCTGGTCGCCCGGCTGCGCCGCGCGCTGCGCGACGGCTCGCCGGAGCTGGCCAACGCCGCCGCCCGCACCCTCGCCGACCTCGGCACCGCCACCGCCGACGACGGCACGCCGTTCTTCCCCGGCGCCGAGCCGCTCACCTGGTGGGGCACCCGCGACCTCACGCCCGGCGTCGCGCCGCTGCGCGACCCGGAGCAGCCGGTGCCGGTGTCGCCGTCGGGGCTGAAGGCGTTCGGGGAGTGTCCGTTGCGCTGGTTCCTGGAACGCGAGGGCCGCGCGCGCGGCGCGCAGACGGCCGCGCAGGGCTTCGGCACGGTGCTGCACGCGCTCGCCCAGCTCGTCAGCGACGGGATGCTGCCGCCGGACCGCGACGTGCTGCTCGCCAAGCTGGACGAGGTCTGGCCGTCGCTCGGCTTCGAGGCGCACTGGCACGCCGCCGCCGAACGCCGCGCCGCCGAGGTGACCGTCGACCGGCTGCTGACCTGGCTGGCCGCGCGCGGCGACCGGACGTTCGTCGCGGCGGAGGCGGCGTTCGAGGCGGAGATCGGCGGGGTGCTGCTGCGCGGCAGCGCGGACCGCCTCGAGGTCGACGCGGAGGGGCACGTGCACGTCGTCGACTTCAAGACCGGGCAGACGCCGCTGTCGCTCGGGGCGACGGCGATGGACCCGCAGCTCGGGGCGTACCAGCTCGCGATCCGCGCGGGCGGCTTCGCGACGTTGAAGCCGGAGGCGGTGCCGGGCGGCGCGACGCTGGTCTACCTGCGCAAGGGCACCGCGTCCGGCCTGCCGACCGAACGCGCCCAGGCCGCGCTCGGCGACGGCACCACCTGGGCGGACACGCTGCTGGCCACGACCGAGCGGGCGATGCGTGCCGAGGACTTCCCGGCGACGCCGAACGACCGCTGCGGCTCGTGCGACTTCCGCGGCGCCTGCCCGGCGATGCCCGGCGGCCGGCAGGTGGTGCCGTAGTGCGCACCGTCGTCGTGCCCGACGAGTCGGGCGAGTACCTCCGCCTCCTGCTGCGCACCGACTACACGCGCGAG
Organism: Mycobacteriales bacterium; assembly: GCA_035714365.1. Lineage (GTDB taxonomy): Bacteria > Actinomycetota > Actinomycetes > BP-191 > BP-191 > BP-191. The sequence goes on from DASTMB010000056.1 coordinate 44,271, forward strand.
CAGCTCGACGTCGCCACGCACCCGCTGGAGCCGGTGCTCGTCGTCGCCGGCGCCGGCTCCGGCAAGACCGCCGTGATGGCCGCGCGGGTCGTGCACCTCGTGGCGTTCCACCGGGTGCCGCCGTCGGAGATCCTCGGCCTGACGTTCACGAACAAGGCCGCCGCCGAGCTCGCCGACCGGGTCGCCCGCGCCCTGCGCGGCCTGGCCGCCGCGGGCTGGGCGGACGAGCTGCTGGACGACGACCAGCCGACGGTAGCGACGTACCACGCGTACGCCGCCCAGCTCGTCCGCGACCACGCGCTGCGCATCGGCCGCGAGCCGCAGAGCGAGCTGCTCACCGAGGCGATGCGCTGGCAGGTCGCGGCGAAGGTGGTGCGCTCGGCGCGGCACGAGTTCCGGTACCTGCCGTGGCAGCCGGCCAGCGTCGTCGGCAAGGTGCTCACGCTCGACGCGGAGATGTCCGAGCACCTCGTCGGCGCCGACGCCGTGCGCCGCGCCGACGCGGCGATCGCGGGCGCCGTCGACCGGCTCACCAAGACGACGAAGGAGCTGGACGCCTGCGGCGAGACCGCGCGCTCCCGCGACGACCTGGTCGCGCTGGTCGAGCTGTACCGCGCCCGCAAGGCCGAGCTGGACCTCATCGACTTCGGCGACCAGGTCGCGCTCGCGGCCGAGATCGCCGGGCGCGCGCCGGAGGTGGGTGCGTTCGAACGCGCCCGCTACCGCGCCGTGCTCCTGGACGAGTACCAGGACACCGGCGTCGCGCAGCGGGTGCTGCTGTCGGCGCTGTTCGGCGGCGGCCACCCGGTCACCGCCGTCGGCGACCCGAACCAGGCCATCTACGGCTGGCGCGGCGCGTCGGTCGGCAACCTCGCGCGGTTCCCCGAGCACTTCGCCGCGCCGGACCGGCCGACGCGGACGCTCGCGCTGATGACGTCGTTCCGCTGCGGGCCGCGCATCCTCTCCCTCGCCGCCGCGGTCGCGGAGCCGCTCGCGTCGTCGCCCGCCGCGGGGCGCCGCCCGCCGGTCGACGTGCGCCCGCTGTCGCCGCGCGAGGACTGCCACGACGACGAGGTCCGCGTCGCGCTGCTGGCCGGCGCCGACGAGGAGGCCGCGTGGGTCGCCCGGTCGGTCAAGGAGGCGTTGCGCGACCTCGGCCTGCCGCCGCGCGACGCGGCGGTGCTCTGCCGCCGGCGCACCGACTTCGCGATCCTGCACCGCGAGCTGGTCGCGGCCGGGCTGCCGGTCGAGGTCGTCGGCCTCGGCGGGTTGCTGGAGATGCCGGAGGTCGCCGACGTCGTCGCGACCCTGCGCGTGCTGGTGGACCCGGTCGCCAACCCGTCGCTGCTGCGGCTGCTCACCGGCGTCCGCTGGCGGATCGGGCCGCGCGACGTCGCCGCGCTCGGCCGCCGCGCCGCGCGGCTCGCCTCGTGGCTGCCGCGCGAGAACGCCGCCGACGTCGACCCGGTCACCGCCGCCGCGGCCGGCGTCGACCCGAGCGAGGTCGTGTCGCTGGTGGACGCGCTCGACTCGCTCGGCGACGCGGCCGAGTACAGCCCCGAGGCGTACGAGCGGCTGGAGCTGCTGCGCGACGAGCTGCGGGCGTTGCGCGGCAAGGTGGGCCACCCGGTGGTCGACGTCGTCGCCGACGTGATCGCGCGCAGCGGGCTGGACGTCGAGATCGAGTCGCTGCCCGCCGGCGTCGCGGCCGCGCGCGCGGCCAACCTGTCGGCGTTCCTCGACCACGCGGCCGGCTTCGCCGGGCTGGTGGAGGGGCAGGCGGACCTGCCGGCGTTCGTGGCGTTCCTCGAGGCCGCCGAGGACGCCGAGAACGGCCTCGACGCCGGCGGCGTCTCCAACGCCGACACCGTCAAGCTGCTCACCGTGCACAAGGCGAAGGGCCTGGAGTGGCCGGTCGTCGCCGTGCCCGGGCTGGTGGAGAAGGTGTTCCCGTCCGAGCAGGGCCGCCCCCGCTGGACCTCGCGCGCCGAGGTGCTGCCGTACGCGCTGCGCGGCGACGCCGCCGACCTGCCGCCCGACCCGGAGTGGAGCAGCCCGGCGCTGAAGACGTTCAAGGCCGACTGCGGCGCCGAGTCCGCCGACGAGGAACGCCGCCTCGGCTACGTCGCGTTCACCCGCGCGCAGCGGCTGCTGCTGCTGTCCGGCTACTGGTGGGGCCAGACCCGGCAGACGGTGTCCGGTCCGTCGGCGCTGCTGCGCGAGGCGGCGGCGTTGGATGACGTCGTGACGGTCGCCGAGTGGGCGCCGCAGCCGGCCGTCGAGGACGACAACCCGCTCCGCGCCGTCCTCACCCGGCCGGTCCCGTGGCCGGCGCCGCTCGACGCCGCCGCCCTCGCCGAACGCGTTGCCGCCGCCGAGCTGGTCCGCGCCGCCGCCGCCGGCACGCTGCCCGCCGTCGAGCTGGCCGGCGCCGACGCGCGCACCGCCGCGACGTGGGCGCGCGAGGCCGAGACGCTGGTCGCCGAGGCGCGGCGGCTGCGCGCGCCGACCCGCGACGTGCCGCTGCCCGAACGCCTCACCGCCAGCCAGGTGGTCCTCCTCGCCGAGGACCCCGACGCGCTGGCCCGGCGGCTGGCGCGGCCGGTGCCGGTGCCGCCGTTGCGCGCCTCGCGGCGGGGCACGCGGTTCCACGCCTGGGTCGAGTCGCTGTGGGACGCGCGGCCGCTCGTCTACGAGGAGGACCTGCCCGGCGCGGCCGACGCGCCGGACCTGGACGACGCCCGCCTCGCCGAGCTGCGCGAGCGGTTCCTCGCCACCGAGTACGGCCGCCGCCGCCCGGTCGCGATCGAGGCGCCGTTCGAGCTGATGGTCGGCGGGCGGCTGGTGCGCGGGCGGATCGACGCCGTCTACGCCGACGCCGACGGCGGCTTCGACGTGGTCGACTTCAAGACCGGTACCGTGCCGCGCGACTTCGCGGCGGCGTCGGTGCAGCTCGCCGTGTACCGGCTCGCCTGGGCCGCGATCGCCGGCGTCGACGCGGCGCGGGTGCGGGCCGGCTTCCTCTACGTCGCCACCGGCACGGTGAAGCGCCCCGCGAAGCTGCTCTCCTACGACGAGCTGGACGCCTTGCTGTCCGAGCCCGCCGTGGGCGCGCAGGGCGCGTTGTTCTGAGACGGGACCTGCCGGGCGGCTACGTCCTGCGCGCCGGCCCCGCCCGCGCCTCGCGGCGCCCGACCTGCCGGACGTGGACCCGCTCGCGGGGCCCGTGGTCGGCTGGACGGCGCTGCGCTGGGCGCAGCGCGCCTGGTGGTGGCGGCGAAGCGGCATGGTCGAGCTCTCGCGCGGCGGGAAGTGGCGCTGGACGACCCGCACCGCCGCCGACGCGGTCAAGGCCGCCGAGGTGGTGGCCCGGCTGGTCGAGTCCGGGGAGTGGCGACCGGAGACCGACCCCGTCCCGCCGATCCCGGGCGCGGAAGTGCACTACCAAGCCTGACGCGTCAGCCGACCGCTCGGGCGGTTACCAGGGAGGTTGTGAGTCGGCTCTGCAAATACAACTGAACCGGCGTCAGTGTTGTCACTGGTCGACCTTTTGTTCGAATGCCAGGCGTTAGCGCGGACGCCGTTTCGTCGCTGGCTGGGCGCGGGCTATCCGGCGTCCTGACCGAGCAGGCCTAGGCCGTGAGGTCGGTGCAGCGGCGCAACGCCGCCCACCGCCGCCGCGCGGCCTCCGCCGCGCCGCCGGACAGCGGGTGCGGCACGCCGCCGGAGATGACCGCCGGCGCCCACCGGTAGGAGTCGACGTGCCGCCCGGTGACGGTCACGGTCAGCACGCCGGTCTCCGCGCCGAGGCCGCCGCGCGCGTAGAAGACGAAGTTGCCGAGCCCGTACGACACGAACGCCCGCCCGCGCATGCCGGCGCCGAGCAGCACGTGGGCGTGCGAGCCGACGACGATGTCCGCGCCCGCGTCGGTGAGCTTGCGGGCGATGTCGTACTGCCGGTCGATCGGGCAGGTGTGCCGTTCGGCGCCCCAGTGCAGGTAGACGACGACGGTGTCGGAGTCGGCGCGCGCGGCGCGTACGGCGGCGAGCAGCCGGGACTCCTCGTACGCCGACGCGAGCCCCGGCTTCGCGTCGCGCGCGGTCCACGCGGCGCGCAGGTTGCTGTCGAGCACGTGCGTCGCGCCGAGGAACGCCAGCCGCTGCCCCTTCACCGTGACCCGCCACGGCGCGAACGCCTGCTCGGCGTCCAGCCCGATCCCGACGACGGGGAACCGCGCCGCCTTCGCCGCCGCGACGGAGTCGCGCAGCCCGACCTCGCCGTAGTCCTCGCCGTGGTTGTTCGCCTGCGTGACGACGTCGACGCCGGCCGCGCGCAGCGCCGCGAACGCGCTCGCCGGCGCGCGGAAGTTGAAGTCCTTCGGCGCCCGGGTGCCGCGGTCGGTGATCGCCGTCTCCAGGTTGACCATCGTCACGTCCGCCGCCGACAGCAACGGCGTGATCGCGCGCAGCCCGCCGGACAGGGCCGAGCGCGACGCGCCCTCGAAGTGGACGTCGCCGCCGAACGCGATCGTCACCGCGTTGCCGCTCCCGCGCGTGTCCGGCGGCGGCGTGGTCGCGGTGGCGGTGGGCGAGACCGGAGTGGAGGAGACCGGCGCCGAAGCCGGCGGCGCGCTCGTCGCGGACGGCCGCGCCTTCGGCGAGCCGGGCGAGCAGGCCGACACGAGCACCAGCAGCAGCACCAGCGGACGCCTCACGACGCTCCCTCCCGCAGACCGCGCAACGCCTCCGGCAACGCCGCCAGCGAGCCGACCCGCAGGTCCGCCGCCGCCGCCTCCGGCCACCGCGCATGGACATACCCCCACGGCCCGCGCCGCAGGAACACCGCCACCAGCCCGGCCGCCTTGGCCGGGAGGACGTCGTTGTCGACCCGGTCGCCGACGTAGGCGACCTCGCCGGCGGCGCAGCCCGCCTCGGCGACGACGCGGTCGAAGAACGCCGGGTCCGGCTTCTCCACGCCCCACGCCGCCGACGACGCGAGCACGTCGACCTCGATGCCCGCCTCGCGCAGCAGGCGTTCGGACACGTCGGGCGGCTGGTTGCCGGAGACGCCGACGAGGTACCCCTCGGCGCGCAACGCCGCGAGGCACGGCGCCGCGTCGGCGTACAGGTCGTCCGCGGAGAGCGCGAACGCCGCGCCGGCCGCGGCGCGTTCGGCCTCGACGCGGTCCAGCGAGAAGTCGTCGTCGAAGTACGAGAACACCTCGAGGTGGTGCGCCCGCCGCTCGACCACCGCGCCGAGCGCGCCCGCGAACGTCAGCGGCGGCACGCCGTACCAGCCGGCCCACGCCCGCCACACGCCGTCCTCGTTGAACAGCGTCTCGCCGAAGTCGAAGAACACCGCGCGGATCACGCCGGCCCCACCTCCGCGACGACGGCCCGGTGGTCCGACACCGGCAGCTCCACGGCGCGCCCGCCGTGGCCGCGCAGCCCGGGCGACACGAGCACGTGGTCGAGCTGGAGCCGCGGCGCGGGCGCCGGGAACGTCCGCCCGCGCACGAGCGGCGTCCAGCCGGACAGCAGCCGGGGGAGCCGGCCGGGAAGGTTCAGGTCGCCCATCAGCAGGTGCGGCCCGGGCAGCGCGCAGACGGCGGTGACGACGCGGCGGAGCTGCCAGGCGTTCCACGCCGGCACGAACGACAGGTGCGTCGCCGCGACCGTCACCTCGCCGAACGGCGCGACCACCCGCGCGCAGACCACCGCGCGCGGCTCGTCCTTGACGACGGTGAGGCGGCGGGTGCCGGGCACGAGGATCGGGCCGCGCACGGGCGCGCCGGCCAGCGGTAGCGTCTTCCACCAGCGCACCGGCAGCCGGGACAGCAGCGCGATGCCGTAGGCGGGGCCGGGCCGGTCGCCGGCCGCGCGCTCCCACGCCAACCCGGGCGTGCCGTGCAGCACCGGCACGAACCGCCAGTCCGCCGCGCCCGTCGCCGCCGCCACGGCGCGCGCCTGGTCGGCGCCCTCGGAGCGTTCCTGGTCGCGGTCGACCTCCTGCAACGCCAGCACGTCCGCGTCCAGCGACGCGCACGCCCCGGCCAGGCGCGCGGCGTCCGCGCGGCCGTCGGCGACCGACAGGCCGTGCAGGGCGTTGAACGACGCGACGCGCACGGACCGCACGTTAGTAGGACGGCGCGGCGAGGCGCGCGAGCTGGCGGCGGACGTACGACTCGAGCCCGTGGTCCAGCCCGTACAGGACCGCGTGCACCGGCTGGACCGTCGCGTGCGCGACGGCGCACTCCCACAGCGGCGCCGCGTCGCACGGCGGCCGGTACGCCGCCAGCGCCGCCCGCGCGCCGTCCGGCCCCAGGCACTGCACGAACCACGACAGGTCCACCGCCGGGTCGCCCACGTGCGCGTCCGACCAGTCCACGACGCCGGCCAGCCGGCCTCCCGCGACGAGGAGGTTCGCCTCGCCGAGGTCGCCGTGGACGACGACCTCCACGGGCGGCGGCTCGCGCAGCACCGCGAACGCCCGCCGCAACGCCGCCACCGAACCCCACGGCAGCAACGGCACCACCTCGGCGGCGGCGCGGTCGGCCAGCACGCCGAGGTCGACGCTGCCTGGCGCGGCCAGGCCCAGCACCAGCGCGTCCGCCGGCTCGACCGCGTGCAACGCCGTGAGCAGCGCCGCCACGTCCGGCGCCAGCGCCGGGCAGTCGTCGCACGTCGCCGGCTCGCCGGGCAGCCGCGGGTACAGCCCGTACGGCGTGCCGTCCGGCAGCGCGTGCAGGCTCAGCTCCGGCACCGGCACCGGCACCGGCAGCCGGGGCGCGAGCAGCGCGAGCAGGCGGCGTTCGACGCGGAGCACCGCCGCGGCCTCCGGCCGGCGCGGCACGCGGAACACCCAGTCGCCGGTGTCGAGGACGGCGTGGTCCCCGCCGGTGTCGACCAGCGTCGCGCCGGCGACGTCGGTCGACGGGTGCGCCGCCGCGAGCGCCGCCCGGTCTACGTCGACGGCGGGCCCTCCGGCGGCGGGTACGCGTCCTGCGGCTGGTACGGCGCGGGCGGCGGGTACGCGGCCGGCGGCAGCAGGGCCCGCGAGTGGCGGTCCGCCGCCTCCCACATCGCGACGCCGCGGTACCCGTAGAAGCCGGCGAACGCGAAGATGACCCAGGTGATCGGCGACGTCGTGCGCAGCCACAGGTCCCACGCCAGGCTGAGCGGGAGCCGCTCGATGACGCGGAACAGGCTGACGTCCAGCTCCTTCGAGACGAGCGCGTACCCCTCGAACCAGTGGCCGAGGAAGCAGGACCCCAGCGTCAGCAGTCCCGCGAACACCGCCAGTCCCTGCGACGGGCGCGCGCCGAAGCGCCGCAGCGCCCAGACGATCCCGTAGGCGACACCGATGCCGACGAACGCGATGCGCACGTTGACCAGGTAGGCCAGCAGGGCCCACACGACCGCTCCGACGACGGCGATGCCGACGGACGCGGCGATCGCGGCACCCATGCCGGCCTGCGGCGCGGCGGGCGGGGGCGGCGGGGCGTACTCCGACGCGGCGGACATGGCGGGCCTCCTGGCTAGGGTGGAGCGCGTGACCGAGACCGTACGCGACTACGTCGCCGCCCACACCCACCGCCTGCACGAGGACCTCGACGCGTTCCTGCGCATCCCGTCGATCAGCGCGGCGCCGGAGCACCGCGACGACGTGCGGCGCAGCGCCGAGTGGCTGGCGGAGGCGTTGCGGCGCACCGGGTTCGGCACCGTCGAGCTGTGGGAGACGCCGGGGCACCCGGCCGTCTACGCCGAGCGCCACGTGGGCGACGACGCGCCGACCGTCGTCCTCTACGGCCACCACGACGTGCAGCCGGTGGACCCGCTGGAGCTGTGGGAGTCGCCGCCGTTCGAGCCGACGCGGCGCGGCGACGACCTGTTCGCGCGCGGGGCCGTTGACGACAAGGGGCAGGTGCTGTTCCACCTGCTCGGGCTGGAGGCGGCGCTGGCCGCGTACGGCGAGATCGGCGTCAACCTCAAGGTGCTCGTGGAGGGCGAGGAGGAGATCGGCTCGCCGAACTTCCCCGCGCTGCTGCGCGAGCGGCGGGAACGGCTGCGTTGCGACGTCGTCGTCGTCTCCGACACCGGCATCTTCGACAAGGACACGCCGTCGATGTGCGTCGGCATGCGCGGCCTCGTCTACTGCCAGCTCGACGTGTACGGCCCGTCCGTCGACCTGCACTCCGGGTCGTTCGGCGGCGGCGTCCCGAACCCGCTCACGGAGCTGGCCCGACTCGTCGCGCGGCTGCACGACGACGACCGGCACGTCACCATCCCCGGCTTCTACGACCGCGTCGTGCCGCTGTCCGACCGCGAGCGCGAGCTGATGGCGGCGCTGCCGTTCGACGAGGCGGCGTGGCTGCGCGACGCGGCCTCCACCGCGACGCTCGGCGAGGCCGGCTACACCACGCTGGAACGCGTCGGTGCCCGCCCGACCGCCGAGGTCAACGGCCTGTGGGGCGGCTACACCGGCGCCGGCCAGAAGACCATCATCCCGGCCGAGGCGCACGCGAAGATCTCGTTCCGGCTCGTCGCGGACCAGCGGCCGGAGGAGGTCGAGGAGGCGTTCCGCGCCTGGGTCGGCGAGCAGCTCCCGGAGGGGCTGCGGCACGAGCTGGCGTTCTTCGGCGGCGGCGTGCGGCCCTGCCTCACGCCGCTCGACCACCCGGCCGTGCAGGCGGCCACCCGCGCGATGGAGGAGGCGTTCGGCACCCGCGTCCTCTACACCCGCGAGGGCGGCAGCGGGCCGGAGGCCGACCTCGCCGAGATCCTCGAGGCGCCGGTCGTCTTCCTCGGCGTCGGGCTGCCCGACGACCGCATCCACTCGCCGAACGAGAAGGTCCACCTGCCGTACCTCGCCAAGGGCGCCGAGGCGGCCGCGTACCTGTGGCGCGAGCTGGCGTCGCTGCCCCGGTGATCTGGTACGTCGCCTACGGCTCGAACCTCCTCGCGTCGCGGTTCGCGGAGTACGTCGGCGACGTGCCGCGCGAGCAGCGGCGCGTGACGCTCCCGTTCGCCCGGTACTTCGCGCGCGACGCGACGGGGACGCGCTGGGGCGCGGGCGGCGTGGCGTTCCTCGACCCGGCTACGCCGGCCGAGACGCTCGGCCGCGCGTACCTGCTGGACGAGGAACGCTTCGCCCGCCTGCACGCCGACGAGGGGCCGTGGTACCCGCTCATGCTCGACCTCGCGCCCATCGACGGCGTTGCGGCGCGGACGTTCACGTCGGCCGAGCGGTTGCCGGACAACCCGCCGGGGGAGGCGTACCTGCGGACCGTCCGGGCGGGCGAGGAGGAGACATGGCGGCTGCCGTGACCAAGGGGTACGCGCCGTTCGGGGAGTGGCGGACGTGGTACCGCGTCACCGGCGACCTCGGCGCGGAGAAGGCGCCGGTCGTCGTGCTGCACGGCGGCCCCGGCGCCACCCACGACTACCTGCTCTCCGTCGCCGACCTCGCCGAGCAGGGCCGCGCCGTCGTCCACTACGACCAGCTCGGCAACGGCCGCTCCACGCACCTGCCCGAGCGCGGCGCCGAGTTCTGGACCGTCGAGCTGTTCGTCCGCGAGCTGGCCAACCTGCTCGACCACCTCGGCATCGCCGGCCGGTACCACGTCGTCGGCCAGTCCTGGGGCGGCTTCCTCGCGCAGGAGCACGCGCTGACCCGCCCGCCCGGCCTGCGCGGGCTGGTGCTCGCCGACACGGCCGCGTCGTTCCCGATGTTCGTCGAGGCCGCCAACCGGCTGCGCGAGCAGCTCCCGCCCGGCGTCAACGAGACGTTGCTCAAGCACGAGAACGCCGGCACCACCGACGACCCCGAGTACGCCGCCGCCTGCCAGGTCTTCTACGACCGGCACGTCTGCCGCATCGTGCCCAACCCGCCCGAGGTCGCGTACGCGTTCTCGCAGATCGAGGCCGACCCGACCGTCTACCACACGATGAACGGGCCGAGTGAGTTCCACGTCATCGGCTCCATCAAGGACTGGCAGGTGCTCGACCGGCTCGGCGAGATCGCGTACCCGACGCTGATCGTCAGCGGCCGTTACGACGAGGCGACGCCCGACGTCGTCCGCCCGCTGCACGAGGGCATCGCCGGCAGCGAGTGGGTGCTGTTCGAGGAGAGCAGCCACCTCCCGCACGTCGAGGAGCGCGACCGCTGGATGGCCGTCGTCGGCGCGTTCCTCGACAGGTGTGACTAGAGCCCTTCGGGGAGCGCGACGCCCTTCTCCGTGGTCGAGCGCACGACGTCCTTCGACAGGTCGTGCACGCGCAGGCCGTGCCGGCGCGCCACCTTGCGCAGCCGCTCGAACGCCTCGCGCGGCCCGACCGAGAGACGTTCGGCCAGCACGCCGATCGCCTGCTCCACCGTCACCCGCGCCGCCAGCGCGTGCTCGAGCTGCGTCACCGCCAGCCGCAGCCGCGCCACCTCGTCCAGCGGCTCCTCCGGACGCTGCGGCCGCGACCGCGGCGACACGTCCTCGTCCAGCAGGTCCGCGAGCACCATCGCCGTCGTCAGCGCGTCCTCGCTCGCCCCGTCCTCGCCCACCCGCCAGCCGTCCGGCGTGCGCCGGATCACCACGCCCGCCGTCCCGCCCTCCGGCAGGTGCGCGGCGATGATGCCGGCCAGCTCGCGCAGCACCCCGACTGCCGCCTCGTCCACCCGCACGCTGTCCCGGTCGATGCCGCAGAGCGTGCCGACGACCGTGCCGTCGGGACGGCGGATCGGGACCCCCACGTAGGAACGGATGCCCAGCCGCGCCCGGATCGGCGCGTCGCCGTAGTGCGGGTCCACCGGCGCGTCCGCCGTCCACGTCGGCGCGCCCCCCAGCATGCGGTGGCAGAACGAGTCGCTGCGCTCGCTCGACATCCCCTCCGCCAGGCCCGGCCACGAGCCGTGCACGCGTTCGAACCGGAACGTCGTGTCGTCCAGCCCCCCGATGAACACGACCTCCATGCCCAGCAGCGTCGCGGCCGTCGAGAGCGCGGCGTCGACGGCGGGGTGCCGCAACGGGGTCATGGTTTCGGTGCCTCGTTCCGTGGGGGTTGCCCCATCGTCCCGCACCGGCGCCCCGGGCGGAAGCCGAACCCGAACATCGTCAGGCGCTGCGGGCCAGCGTCGCGACGACCTCGGCGGGGCTGGGGTTGGTGAGGGCGGCGCCGTTCGGGAAGCGCAGCGTCGGCACGGTGCGGTTGCCGCCGTTGACGGACATCACGAACGCGGCGGCGTCCGGGTCCTCCTCGATGTTCACCTCGCGGTAGCCGATGCCCTCGCGGTCGAGGAACCGCTTGAGGCGCACGCAGTAGCCGCACCACGTCGTCGTGAACATCACCAGCTCGTCGCGCAACGTCGTTCTCCCTTCGGCGTCCCCCAACGCTCTCGGTAGCCCGTCGATTTCCGCTTCTGGCCCCCGTACACGTCACGGTTTCGTGCCCCGCGCGACACCCACCCCCCGGCCGTGCCGCAGGCGGGGGTACCCGTCCCGATAGATTCCGCGCTCGCTTCGCTCGCGCTCCCTTTAGTCGCGGGACGGGTACCCCCGCCTCCGTCGCGGCCTCCGGTGTTCTGTCCCACCCGGCTGCGAGACTGTCGGGGTGCACCCGGATGCTGTGATCGCCGCGCTCGACGAGGAGCAGCGGTCGGCCGTGCTCGCGACGCGCGGGCCGGTGTGCATCCTCGCCGGGGCCGGCACCGGGAAGACGCGCACGATCACGCACCGGATCGCGTACGGCGTCCTCACCGGCGCGGTGCAGCCCGACCACGTCCTGGCGGTCACGTTCACCGCGCGGGCGGCGGGGGAGCTGCGGGGGCGGTTGCGGGGGCTCGGTGTGGAGCGGGTGCAGGCGCGGACGTTCCACGCGGCGGCGTTGCGGCAGCTCACGTACTTCTGGCCGCGCGTCGCCGGCGGTGAGATGCCGCGGCTGGTCGAGTCGAAGTTCTCCCTCGTCGGCAACGCCGCGTCCCGCACCCGGCTGCGCCCGTCCGGGCCGGAGCTGCGCGACCTCGTGTCCGAGATCGAGTGGGCGAAGGCGCGGCTCGTCACGCCCGCGTCGTACGAGGCCGCGGCGGCCGCGCTGCACCGGGAGCCGCCGTTCGAGCCGGAGACCGTCGCCGAGGTGTTCGCGACGTACGAGGAGCTGAAGCGCCGCGGCGGGCAGCTCGACTTCGACGACCTGCTCGGCCTGACGGCGGTGGCGATCGAGGACCACGAGGACGTCGCCGACGAGGTGCGCGCGCGGTACCGGCACTTCGTCGTGGACGAGTACCAGGACGTCTCGCCGTTGCAGCAGCGCCTGCTCGACGCGTGGGCCGGCGACCGCGACGACGTCTGCGTCGTCGGCGACGACGACCAGACGATCTACTCGTTCACCGGGGCGTCGCGGGAGTACCTGCTCGGCTTCCCGTCCCGGTACCCCGAGGCGACGGTGGTCCGGCTGGTCCGCGACTACCGGTCCACGCCGCAGGTCGTCGGCCTCGCCAACCGCGTCCTCGCCGGCGGCAAGCGGCTCGTCGCGCAGCGGCCGGACGGGCCGGATCCGGTGTTCTCGGCGCACGACGACGAGCCGGCCGAGGCCGCCGAGGTCGCGCGCCGGTGCGCGGCGCTCATCGCGTCCGGCGTCCCCGCCGGCGAGATCGCCGTCCTCTACCGGATCAACGCGCAGTCCGAGGTCTACGAGGCCGCGCTCGCCTCCGCCGGCGTGCCGTACGTCGTCCGCGGCGGCGAGCGGTACTTCGACCGGCCCGAGGTGCGCGAGGCGATGGTCGCGCTGCGCGTCGCCGCCCGCGACGCGGTGCCCGGCGAGGCCGGCGCGCTGGCCGACGAGGTGCGCGTCGCGCTCGGCGCGATCGGCTGGACGCCGGAGGAGCCGGCCGCCCGCGCGGGCGCGGTGCGCGACCGCTGGGAGGCGCTCAACGCGCTCGCCGGACTGGCCGAGGAGGCCGCCGCACGCGCGTCCGGCGCGCCGACGCTCGGCGAGTTCGTCGCCGAGCTGGAGCAGCGTGCCGCCGACCAGCACGTGCCGTCCGTCGCCGGCGTCACCCTCGCGTCGTTGCACGCCGCCAAGGGCCTGGAGTGGGACGCGGTGTTCCTCGTCGGGCTGGTCGACGGGACGTTGCCGATCCAGCACGCCGTGACACCCGCCGAGGTCGAGGAGGAACGCCGCCTGCTCTACGTCGGCGTCACCCGCGCCCGCGAGCACCTGCACGTGTCGTGGGCGTACGCGCGGGCCGCGGGCGGGCGGCGCACCCGGCGCGTGTCGCGGTTCCTCGAGGGCATTGTGCCGGCCGCCGCGCGGCCCGCGCCGAAGCCGGCCAAGGCCGCGCGGGACGCCGCGCTGGAGTCGCTCGGGCCGGACGAGCGGGCGCTGTTCGACCGGCTGCGCGACTGGCGGCGCGAGCGGGCGGCCGGGCTCGGGCAGCCGGCGTACTGCGTGTTCACCGACGCGACGTTGACCGCCATCTCCAAGGCGCGGCCGGCGGCGGTCGCCGACCTGGCCGGCCTGCCCGGCGTCGGGGCGACGAAGCTGGACAAGTTCGGCCATGAGGTGCTCGCGTTGGTTGCGGATTCGTAACGTCCGGCGGCCGCCGCGGAAAAACCCGTTGCGGGATCGGCGGGGGACCCCTATCTTCCGCAGGACGCAAGACCGAGCCCGAGAGGAGGTGCCCTGTGGAGATCACCAAGACCTGGACCGCGATCCGTTCGGACCGCGCGCTGACGTCTGCCCACGGTGGCGCCGTCCTCGCGTGCGCTCCGAGCGCCGCGTTCGAGACGAAGCAGGCGGTCAATGGCGCGCCCATGACGTCGTTCGTCCCGGCGTACGTCGTGGACCAGGGGTCCCACCCGCCTCGAGGGCCGGTTGTCTGACAGACACCGGCGACCTCGAGGCCGCGGACTCCTGACAAGGAGACCGCGGCCTTTTCATTTGCCCGGCGACAGTCACAAGGAGGTGACCTCGCAGTGATGGACCTCATCGAGGTGCCCGACCCCCGCACCGCACTCCCGTGCTGGAGCTTCGACCCGGAGCTCTTCTTCGCGGAGAGCCCGGCGGACGTCGAGTACGCGAAGAGCATCTGCACCGACTGCCCGATCAAGGCGGACTGCCTGGCCGGGGCGCTCGAGCGGCGCGAGCCGTGGGGCGTCTGGGGCGGGGAGCTGTTCATCCAGGGCGTCGTCGTGCCCCGCAAGCGGCCGCGGGGCCGGCCGCGCAAGGAGGACGTCGCCGCATGACGGGTGCCGTGTCCACCAAGACTTCCACCAAGGAGAACACCATGTTGCTGCTCCATGAAGAGCTCGCGCGCAGTCATCAGCGGCGCCTGCTCGCCGAGTCGCGGCGTTCCGGGCGGGCCGCCCGGCTCGTCGCCGCCCGGCGCTGGTCGCGGCGCGCCGAGGCCGCGAGCCGCCGCGCTCGCGCCCTCTCGCTCGCCGTCTGGTGAGGCGTCACGCGCACGAACACGAACGGCCCGGCACCTGCGGACAGGTGCCGGGCCGTTCGCGTTCCCCGCGTACCCCCCGCGGGTGCGGCGCGCGCGTCCCCCTCAGAACGCCCGCGCCGCGTGCGGCGGGCGGGCGAGGAGGTCCCCCTCAGAACCTCCAGGCCGCCCTGAGCCGGATCCGGGGATCCGGTTCGTGCCGCGTCATGTAGAGCCGTCGGCGGGATGTCCGGTTCGCTTGAAGCCGCGGCGCGCATTCCCGCCTTTCGGCGGGGTCTTTCGGCCTAGGCTGTTCGCGTGACCGAACCCGCGTTCTGCACGTGGTGCGGCAAGCAGGCGCCCGACGGCGCACCACCGACCTGGACCGTGCAGACCAGCGAACGCGGCCTCCAGACGTTGTGCGAGGACTGCACCCGCGCGAACCTGCGTTCCATCGAGGCCAACCTCAGCACCGACTACTGGTGACGCGCCCTCAGCCCTGACCGGAACGCCGCCGCGGCGCGGTGGCCTTCGTCGCCGAGGTCTTCTTCGCGGCGGTCTTCTTCCGGGGTGCCGCCGGCCGCGGCGCCTCCGGGTCGGCGAAGCCGGGCAGGTAGCGTTCCGCGATCGCGCGGAAGTCGCCGTGGCTGCCGAGCTGGCAGAGCACGCCGGTGGTGCCGGTGGAGACGCGGTGCACGAGCAGGTAGTCCGGCGGCAGGTTGAACTGCCGGCCGGTCCGGTACTCCGCGCTGCGCGGGTCGCCGAGCCGCGCGCCCTGGGTGCGCAGCCACTCGCGGCTGAACGTGAAGTCGTGTGTCGCGATCGACTCCAGCAGCGGCCCGAAGTACTCCAGCACCGCCTCCGCCGACACCTCGTGCCCCTCGCGGATGAACCCCTCCTCGCGGAACAGCGCCTCGACGCGTTCGGCGTGGCCGTCGAGCGTGTAGCGGGCGATCTGCCCGAGCGCACGCGGGAGCCCGCCCGGCAGCCGCGCGACCGCGCCGAAGTCGATGACGCCCAGCCGGCCGTCCGGCGTCAGCCGGAAGTTGCCCGGGTGCGGGTCGGCGTGCAGCAGCCCGACCCGCGACGGTGACTCGTACAGGAACCGCGCCAGCAGCAGCCCGGCGCGGTCGCGCTGCGCGCGGGTGCCGTCGTTGATGATCACCGACAACGGCGTCCCCTCGACCCACTCCGTCACCAGCACCGTGCCGCTGCGCGCGACGACGTGGGCGATCGCGAAGTCGGGGTCGCCGTCGTACGCCGTCGCGAACGCCTCCTGCGCCGCCGCCTCCAGCGCGTAGTCGAGCTCCTCCGCGACGCGCACCTTCAGCTCGGCGATGAGCGGCTTGATGTCGAGCCCCGGGCTCAGCACCTGGAACAGCCGCGCGACGCGCCCGAGCTGCGTCAGGTCCGCGAGCAGCGCCTTGCCGGCGCCCGGGTACTGGACCTTGACGGCGACCGGCCGCCCGTCGTGCCAGACCGCGCGGTGCACCTGCCCGATGCTCGCCGCGGCCGCCGGCTTGTCGTCGAACTCGGCGAACGCCTTCCGCCACTCCGGGTCCAGCTCCTCCGCGAGCACGCGGTGGACCTGCGCGACCGGCAGCGGCGGCGCCGAGTCCTGGAGCTTCGTCAACGCCGCGCGGTACGGCTTGGCCAGCTCCTCCGGCAACGCCGCCTCGAAGACGCTCAGCGCCTGGCCGAGCTTCATCGCGCCGCCCTTGAGCTCGCCGAGCACGCGGAAGATCTGCTCCGCGGTGCGCTGCTGGAGCTCGCTCGCGACCAGCTCCGCCGGGCGCCCGCCGATCCGCTTGCCGAGGCCGAGCGTGGCGCGGCCGGCGACCCCGAGGGGCAGGGAGGCGAGCTTCGCGGTACGCGTCACCGCCCGCCGCGGGATGTCGGCCACGTGTGCATCATCGCCCGCCCGCGTGCCGAGCACACGTCGGAACGCGCGGTACTCCTGTGCCGGGACGCCGGCGCGGCGGCGCGCGCGGCGGACCCGAGCGCCGCCCGCTCACGCCGCGCCCTCGTCGCGGTCGGCCGCGACCGCTGCCGGGGCGGGGTGCGGACCGGGCTCGGCGCCGCCGCCCGCGTCGCCCGGGTCGCCCGGGTGACGCTCGTCCGCACGACCCGGAGGCGGCGCGCCCGTGTCGTCGGGGGCGCGCTCGGACCCGCGGCTGCCGCCCGGAGACGGCGTGCCCCGGCCGCTCGCGTTGGCGTCGCCGGTGCCGCCCGGAGGCGGCGTGCCGGCGCCGGCGCCCGCCGTGCCGTCCGTGCCGTCCGCGCCCGCCGTGCCGGGCCCGCCCGCCTGGCCGCGTGCCCTCGCCGTGACGTCCGCGCTCACCGGGCCGTCGCTGGGCGCCGGGGCCGCGTCGGCGCCGGCCGCGGCCTCCGCCTGCTCGCGCGCGCGTTCCTCCTCCCGGTGCGCGAACGCCCCGCACCGGCACTCCGCGTGCGGCGTCCACGAACGCCGCCGCACCGCCCACTCCGGCAGCCGCAGCTCCAGCGTCGCGTCGACGCAACGGGTGAGCCCCGGCCCGATGAGGTGGGCGAGCACCTGGCCGGCGGTCAGTGCCGCGACGCCCGCCGCGAGCGTCACGTCGCACGCCGCGTCGGCGCCGCGCCCGTCGGTCGCGAGCTGCGCGGCGACCATCGGCCACGACGGGTCCCGCTCCGCGCGGTGCAGGTCGTGGCAGCGCGGGCAGGACGACCGGCCGGGCAGCACGAGCGGCCCGACGATGCCGTACGTCTCCCGCACGCCGGTGAGCAGGTACGGCACCGCCACCTCCGCCAGCAGGTCGACCAGCGCGGACGGCGGCGTCAGCCAGTAGTCGGACGCGACGACGGCGAGGTCGGCGGTGTGGCAGTCGGCGGCGTCGGGCGGGCGGACCGCGCCGTCGACCGACGCGGCGCCGGCACGCTGCGCCGCGGCCATGGCGGCGACCGCGCGCGGCTGCCCCTCGTCGCGCGGCGCCAGCCCGCCGGGCACGGCGTCGGCGGCCGTCGCGACCCGGTCGTCGCGGATGGTGACGTGGCCGATGCCGGCCGCGCCGAGCAGCGCCGCCACCAGCGACCCGACCCGCCCGGCGCCGACGACGAGGACGGTGG
>DASTMB010000057.1 GCA_035714365.1 Mycobacteriales bacterium
GCGAGGAGGACGACCCCGAGGGCGACCTGCCGTGGCCGCTGACCAAGCGCGAGCTGTCACCGGTCGCGCAGCTCCTCACGACCGAGTCGTTCGAGGACTACACCGACGCGGAGGGCCACCGCCGCTTCCGCGCCGTCTGGACCCGCCCGGCCGGCTAGCCGGGTTAGAGGCCGAGGCCCTTGGCGATGTTGGTCTTGAGGATCTCCGACGTGCCCTCGTAGAGGCGCATCGCGCGGACCAGGCGGGCGTAGCGCTCGATGCCCATCTCGGTCATGTAACCGTTGCCGCCGTAGACCTGGATCGCGCGGTCGGCGACCCGGCCGACCATCTCGCTCGCGACGTACTTCGCCTTCGCGGCCCAGGTGCGCCCGTCGCCGCCGTTGTCGATCGTGTCCGACGCGGCGTAGACGAGGAACCGCGCCTGCTCGAGCTCGCAGAGCGAGTCCACGATGTGGCCCTGGACGTACTGGTTCTTGCCGATCGGCTTGCCGAACGCCTCGCGCTGCTTCGCGTAGTCGAGCATCCGGTCGTAGAGGTGCTGGGCGACGCCGACGGCGTTGGCGGCGATCTGGATGCGGCCGCCGTTGATCCACTTCATCGCCGAGTAGAAGCCGTACCCCTCGCGGCCGAGGACCTGGCTGGCCGGGACCTCCATGTCCTCGAAGACCAGCTCGGCCTGGTGGTCGTCGTACATCGTCTGCTGCTTGCGCGCGACGGTGAAGCCGGGGGTGTCGGTGTCCACGAGGAAGCAGGTGATGCCGCCCTGCGCGCCCTTCTCCGGGTCGGTGACCGCGAACAGCAGGACGTAGTCGGCATGCGCGCCGTGCGTGATGAAGTGCTTGCGCCCGTTGACCACGAACGTGTCGCCGTGCCGGACCGCGCGCGTCTTGATCTTGGTGGCGTCGGAGCCGGCCTCCGGCTCGGTCAGCGCGAACGCCGCCTCCCGCTCGGCGCGCATCGTCGGGAACAGGTACCGCTCCCGCTGCGCGTCGTCGCAGTCGAGGAGGACCGGCGTCGGGCCCTCGACGTTGGGCAGCAGGCCGCCGCCGTTGGCGAGGTACGAGCCGGTCGCCGACACGGCCTCGTACGCGAGCGCCATGCCGAGGTAGCCGATGCCGCCGCCGCCGACGTCCTCCGGCATGAACAGCCCGTAGTAGCCGGCCTGCACCGACTTCTTGCGGAGCTGGCGGCGCAGCTCGACCGCGTCGGCGATGTGGCCGGTCTCCTGGAGCTCCTTCGCGTGCTCCTCCTCCAGCGGCCGCACCTCACGCGCGACGAAGTCGCGCAGCGCGTCGGTGAGCGCCTGGTACTCCTCGGGGATCGCGATGACCGGCACGGGTCCTCCTCGTGAGCGACCGAACGACGTTCGGACTCTAGTTGGTCAGCCGGTCGTGGGCGCGTTCGAGGAGCAGGCCGGCGGCGAACCACACCGGCGCGTACGCCGGGCGCACCAGCCCGCGCCAGTGGACCGGCGCCGTCGTCGCGCGGCCGCGCGGGCGGGCGTAGTCCCACGGCACCTCGCCGGTCGCCCGGCGGATCGCCTCGCCGCTCGCCGCCTCCACCGCGAAGAACCCGGCCGTGTACGCGAGCCCGCGCTGCCACCACGGCCGCCCGCGCAGCGCGTCGTGCGCCGGCTCGAACAGGTACGCCGCCGACCCGTACACCGGCAGCATCCACAGGTAGGTGTGGCTCGTCAGCCGCCAGTCGCCGTCGCGCACCGGCGCCTTGACGCCGGTGAACAGCACCTCGAAGACCCAGCCGCCCACGCCGTAGGCGAGGAAGCGTTCGTGCCGCCGCATGGCGGCGACCGTACCGCTCGATTCACCCGGATGGCCGAACCGTTCCCGCCGCGAACCGGGTACAACGGAACGCATGTGGGAGTACCGGTGGGCGGAGGTCCCGGCCGGGTCCGGCGAGGACCCCGAGCTGGGACGGCTCGGCGCGGACGGCTGGGAGGCCGTCAGCATGGCCGTGACCGGCGAGCACTTCGGTAAGACGTGGGTGCGGATCCTGTTCAAGCGGCCCGTCGCACAGCCCGCCGTCATCGACCTGACCGCCGCCGAGGCGGCCCGGCACTAGCGGTATCGCGTACTCTCTCGGGCGCCAGCCGACCCGACCCGAGGGGCAGACGTGGACGAGGCAACGCAGCCCGGCAACGACACCGGCGACACCGGCGCCGTCGACGAGAGCCTCACCCCGGCGCCCGAGGGGTTCCCGGTCGCCGCTCCCGAGGCGCAGCCCCGCGGCAGCCTCCTCCTGGCGACCCTCGCCGCGCTCGGCATCGCCGCGCTCGGCGTCGCGGCGTGGGCGATCGCGTTCTCGGTGTACCCGGACCGCGAGTTCGTCGGCATCATCGTCATCGCCGCGATCGGCATCGGCTGGGTGCTGCGCGAGGTCAGCCGCAGCTCCGGGATCGCCGTCCGCGCGATCGCCGTCGTCGTCACCGCCCTCGGCTGCCTCGTCGGCAGCACCGTCGCCTCGCTCGTCGGCGTCGCGCACACGTTCCACATCGGGTTCTGGACCGTGTTCAAGGACAACTACGACGAGTGGTGGCGCCTTCTCCGGGACCGGCCCGCCCTCCAGCTCGCGACGTTCGGGCTCGCGCTCGTCGTCGCCGCGCTCTCGGTGACGCCGTCCAAGAAGAAGACCCCTCCCCCCGCCACCACCGCCCCCGGCTCCCCCCTCGACGAGCCCGACCCGGCGCCGACCGGCGACTGACGCGAGGCGCGGCGGGGCACCCGTCCCGCGACTAAAGGGAGCGCCGCGCGCAGCGCGGCGCGGAACCTAGCGGGACGGGTGCCCCGCTGCGGCGCGCGTCAGTCGCCCACGTACACGCTGGACCCGAGCTCGACGAACTCGGCGGACTTCTCCTTCATGCCCGCCGTCAACGCCTCGTCGTCGGCGACGCCGCGCTCGGCGGCGTACGCGCGGACGTCCTGGGTGATCTTCATGGAGCAGAAGTGGGGGCCGCACATCGAGCAGAAGTGGGCCGTCTTCGCGGGCGCGGCCGGGAGCGTCTCGTCGTGGTACTCGCGGGCGCGCTCCGGGTCGAGCGAGAGGTCGAACTGGTCCTCCCACCGGAACTCGAACCGCGCGTCCGACAGCGCGTCGTCCCACGCCTGCGCGCCCGGGTGGCCCTTCGCCAGGTCCGCCGCGTGCGCCGCGATCTTGTAGGTGATGACGCCTTCCTTGACGTCGTCGCGGTTCGGCAGGCCGAGGTGCTCCTTCGGGGTGACGTAGCAGAGCATCGCGGTGCCGTACCAGCCGATCATGGCCGCGCCGATCGCCGAGGTGATGTGGTCGTACGCCGGGGCGATGTCGGTCGTCAGCGGCCCGAGCGTGTAGAACGGCGCCTCGTGGCAGAGCTCGAGCTGGAGCTCCATGTTCTCCTTGATCTTGTTCATCGGGACGTGGCCGGGGCCCTCGACCATCACCTGGACGTCGTGCTCCCAGGCGACCTTCGTCAGCTCGCCGAGGGTGCGCAGCTCGGCGAGCTGCGCGTCGTCGTTGGCGTCGTAGATGGAGCCGGGGCGCAGGCCGTCGCCGAGGGAGAACGCCACGTCGTAGCGCTTGAGGATCCGGCAGATGTCCTCGAAGTGCGTGTAGAGGAAGTTCTCCTCGTGGTGCGCGAGGCACCAGGCGGCGAGGATCGAGCCGCCGCGGGAGACGATGCCGGTCTTGCGCTTCGCGGTCATCGGGACGTAGCGCAGCAGCACGCCGGCGTGGACGGTGAAGTAGTCGACGCCCTGCTCGCACTGCTCGATCAGCGTGTCGCGGTAGACCTCCCACGACAGGTCCGCGGCCTTGCCGTCGACCTTCTCCAACGCCTGGTAGATCGGCACCGTGCCGATGGGCACGGGCGAGTTGCGGACGACCCACTCGCGGGTGGTGTGGATGTTCTTGCCGGTCGAGAGGTCCATGACCGTGTCGGCGCCCCAGCGGGTCGCCCAGGTCATCTTCTCGACCTCCTCCTCGATGGAGGAGGCGACGGCGCTGTTGCCGATGTTGGCGTTGATCTTGACGAGGAAGCCGCGGCCGATGGCCATCGGCTCGGACTCGGGGTGGTTGACGTTGGCCGGGATGATCGCGCGGCCCGCGGCGACCTCGGCGCGGACGTACTCCGGCGTGACGCCCTCGCGGACGGCGACGTACTCCATCTCGGGGGTGACCTCGCCGCGGCGGGCGTACGCGAGCTGGGTCACCGCGCGGTCGGGGTCGGCCGAGCGCAACGGCCGCGGCGCGGGCGCGTCGGGGAGCGAGCCGAGGTTGCGGCCGTCGTACGCCTCGACGTCGCCGCGCTCGGCGATCCACCGCTCGCGCAGCCGCGGCAGGCCGCGGCGGACGTCGGTGACGACGTCGGGGTCGGTGTACGGGCCGCTGGTGTCGTAGAGCACGACGCTGTCGCCGGTGCTGAGCCGGACCTCGCGCATCGGCACCCGCAGGTCGGGGCGGCTCCCGGACAGGTACGTCTTGGACGACGGCATCGCTGGCTCCCTACGCCGGCATGACCCGGACAGGTTCAGGCGGTCGGCGGCGCGTCAGCCGCCCTCTCAGCCCGGTGCGCCCGGACTCCCGCGTGTGGTGAGACCGCCAGCGTACGTCAGTCGGCGACCAGCGCCGAGGGGGTGACCGTCACCGGGAACGGCACCTCCGCCGCGTACGCCTCGTCGCCGGTCACGTCGGCCACCTGCTCGTACGCGCCGCCGCGCAGGTGCCAGGCGACCAGCCGCACCGCGGCCGGGTCCACCACCCAGTACGCGGCCGTCCCGGCGCGGGCGTAGCGGTCCTTCTTCAGCCGGAGGTCGAACCGCCGCGTGCTCGGCGAGAGGATCTCCACCGCCAGCAACGGCGCGCCCGGCAGGTCCGCGGCCGTGAAGTCGCTCTTGTGGGCCACCAGCACGTCCGGTTGCATCTCGGTGTCGTCGGCCGGCACGACCGAGAACGGCGAGGTCAGCACCTCGAACCCGCGCGGCGCCGCGTACAGCAGCAGCGCACCGAGCCGGAGCTGCGCGCGCTGGTGCACGAGACTCGGGGCCGGGGTCACGAGCAGCGTCCCGTCGACCAGCTCGTAGCGGTACCCGTCGTCATCGGGGTACCCCGCCAGCTCGGCCCGCGTCGGTCCGGGCGTCACGAGCAGCGACCCGTCCACGACCTCGTACCGCCGCCCGTCGCCGGGCAGCGTCGCCAGGTCCTCCGGCGTGAACGGCCGCCCCCACGGGCGGCGCGGCAGCAGCGTCGGCACGACACTCATGGTGCACCCCGTCCTCGGCCCCCGTCACGGGAGGCGATGCTGCCGCAACGGCGCCTGTGGACGAGCGGGCCGTCCACAGGCGTCAGAACCGCCAGGAGGTGGCGCCGCCGGGGTCGTCGGTGAGCAGGGCCGTCGCGCGGCGCGGCGCGATCCGGTACACCGACCACGGCGGCGGCCCGGCCGTCGGCGCGTTGAACGGCGCGGTCAGCCCGGTCCCGGTCTCGTCCACCTCGGCCGGCCACCCGTCGGCGGCGTAGACCGCGGCCATGCGGTCGAGGGTGGCGCGGTCGGTGACGCGTTCGGCGTCGCCGTGCAGCACCAGGTCGTACTCGGCGGTCGACACGCTGACGGCGCAGCGGGGGTCGCGGGCGACGTTGCGGCTCTTGCGGGTCCCCTCGCCGCTGACGAACCAGAACGTCCCCTCGTGCCACACGGCACCCACGCCGGTGACGTGCGGCGCGCCGTCGGGGTCGATGGTGGTGAGCCAGCAGGTGTGCCGGTCGGGCCCGCCGGTGTGCGGTGCCTGCGTGATGCCGCGGTCGAGCCGCGCGGCGACGTCGGCCCAGTCGAGCAGCGGCAGGTCGTCGTTGAGGTTGCGAGCGTCCATGGCGCCGGACGCTAGACCTGGACGGGGGTCGCGAGCAGCCCGGCGCGCGCGCCGCGGCCGGAGACGGCGCGCACCCAGTCGACGGCGTCGAGGTCGAGCGGTGGTCCGCCGCCGCGGCACTCGTACGTCCCGCCGGCCGGGCCGCCGAGCCGCAACGTCACCGGCTCACCGTGCCGGGCCGCCCACTCGCGCACCATGTCGGCGACGATCCGCTGCTCGACCTCGTCGAGGAGGAGGTCGCGGCCGGTGGCGCGGCAGACGTCGATGCGGTGGATCAGCGTGTCCCGGCCGTAGATCACGTCGATGACGAACGCGAACGGCTTCCGCCCGGCGACGTCGAGCGGCGCCCAGACGCCGTACCGGAGGAGGAACGGCGTCCGCTCCCGGTGCCGCAGCAGCCGCTCGGCGCGCTCGCGCAGCAGGCGGGCGAGGTCGGGGCCGGAGAGGCCGGCGCGCTCGCGGACCTGGACGGCGTTCATGCCGTCGTTGCGGTCGGGCAGCTTCTCCTCGCGGGCGACGCGGGCGCCGAGGCGGAGCTGGCGGACCATCTCGCGCGGCACGGCCGACTCGAGGCCGCCGAGGACGTGGGAGGCGATCGCCTTGACGTCCCAGCCAGCGCAGTCGGTCGGCGCCGCCCACTCGTCCGGCGAGAGCGTGTCGAGGAGGTCGAACAGCCGCGCGAACTGCACCCGCGCCAGCGCCGCGCCCTCGCGGCGGCGGACCGGCGGGACGCTCTCGGCGGCGGTCACAGCACGGTCGGGACGCCGTCGTCCTCGCGGACGAGGGGCCGCCCGGCGCGGTGCCAGGCGACCGCGCCGCCGTCGAGGTTGCGGACGTTGGTCCAGCCGTGCTGGGCGAGGTAGGCGACGACCTGCGCGGACCGGCCGCCGACCTTGCACATGACGACGACGTCGCGGTCCTTCGGCACCTCGCCGACCCGCGGCAGCAGCCCGCTCATCGCGATGTGCACGGCGCCCTCGACGTGCCCGGCCAGCCACTCGTCCTCCTCGCGGACGTCGAGCAGGAACGTCTCGTCGGTGACGTCGGCGGGGGTCGCGGTGGGGATCAACGGGCGCTCCTACTTCAGCAGTCGGGACAGGCGGCGGTCCGCGAGCGGCTTGCCGCCGGTCTGGCAGGTCGGGCAGTACTGCAACGACTTGTCCGCGAACGACACCTCGCGCACGGTGTCGCCGCAGACGGGGCAGGCCTCGCCGGTGCGGCCGTGGACGGCGAGGCCGGACTTCTTCTCCGCCTTGAGCTCGCCCGCCGGCAGGTCCTTCGAGCGTTCGACGGCGGCGGAGACGACGGCGACGAGCGCGTCGTGCAGCCGCGCGACCTCCTCCTCCGGCAGCGACCCCGCGATCTTGAACGGCGACAGCCGCGCGGCGTGCAGCGCCTCGTCCGAGTACGCGTTGCCGACGCCCGCGATCAGCGACTGGTCGGTGAGCGCGCCCTTGACCTGGGTGCGCTTGCCGGCGAGCAGGGCGGCGAGGCGTCCGGCGGTGAACTCCGGCGACAGCACGTCGATGCCGAGCCGGTCGACGCCGGGGACGTCGTTGGGCGAGCGGACGACGTAGACGGCGAGGCCCTTCTTGGTGCCGGCCTCGGTGAGGTCGAAGCCGCTGCCGTCGTCGAGCACCACGCGGAACGCGAGCGGGTTCTTGCCGCCGGGCCGCGCGGGCGCGGTCGGCTGGCTGTCCTTCCAGCGCAGCCACCCGGCGCGGGCGAGGTGGATGACGAGGTGCAGCCCGGACACGTCGACGTCGAGGAACTTGCCGTGCCGGGACACGCCGGTGACCTCGAGGCCCTGGAGCCCGTGCGCCGGCGGGTCGAACGTCTTCAGCGCGCTGATCGCGACCGGCTCGACGCGCGCGACGACGCGGCCGACGGCGCGGGCGGTGAGCCAGCGCGCCAGCGACTCCACCTCGGGCAGCTCCGGCACGGGACTAGTCTCCCGCGCGTGATCGTGGACGAGCCACCCCGGGGCGGCTACCCGGACCCTTCGCTGCTCGGCCTGACCGGGATCGAGCAGCTCCGCGCGATGCTGGACGGGCGGGTGCCGTACCCGCCGATCCACCACCTGACCGGCATGCGGCCGACCGCCGTCGGCGGGGGGACGTCGTCGTTCGTCATGCCGGCGACCGGCTGGCTGGCGACGCCGTTCGGCGTCACGACCGGCGGCATCCTCGCTGCGCTCGCGGACGGGCCGCTGGGCTGCGCGATCCAGGCGACGCTGCCGGCGGGCACGTTGTACACGACGTCGGAGCTGTCGATGTCGTACCTGCGGCCGGTGCTCGCGGACGGGCGGGACCTCGTCGCGCGGGGCCGCCTGATCCACGCCGGGCGCTCGCTGGCGCTGTCCGAGGCGGTCGTCACCGACGCGGCCGGGCGGGAGCTCGCGCACGCGACCAGCCGCTGCTTCGTGTTCCCGCCGCTCGACCCGCCGCCGCCGAAGCCGGACCCGCCGCTGGTCGACCGCCCCGTCTACGACACGCCGGACCCGTGGCAGCGCCCGCCGGAGGGCGCGGTGCTCGGTGCGGAGGCGGAGGAGCTGGACGGGTACGAGCTGTACCGCCGCTGCGCGTCCGGCGAGATCCCGCCGCCGCCGCTGCACCACCTCACCGGGTCGATGCCGGTGGCGGTCGGGCGCGGCGAGACGACGTGGACGATGCCGGCGAGCACCTGGCTGTGCAGCCCGACCGGGTTCGTCGAGGGCGGGATGCTCGTCTACCTGGTGGACGCCGCGATCGCGTCGGCGAGCGCGACGCTGACGCCCGCCGGCACCGCGTGCGCGCCGATCGACATCACCGTGAAGTTCATCCGCCCGGTGCCGCCCGACGGGACGCTGCTCACCGCCACCGGC
Source organism: Mycobacteriales bacterium (assembly GCA_035714365.1). Lineage (GTDB taxonomy): Bacteria > Actinomycetota > Actinomycetes > BP-191 > BP-191 > BP-191. Next base: position 8,722 of record DASTMB010000057.1, read on the forward strand.
CGGGTCGTCAACCACGGCCGCTCGCTGTCGGTCGCCACCGGCGAGATCCGCAACGCCGCCGGCAAGCTGGTCGCGACCGCGATCGGGTCGGCGATGCTGCTGCCGGGGCGTTCGCTGTCCGTGGCGGTGGAGGACGCCGCCCCTAACGCGTGACCTGGATCAGCCCGCGCATGCCGTACGCGTAGTGCCCCGGCAGGTGGCAGGCGAAGAACTGCGTGCCCGCCGTGTCGAACGTGATCGTCGTCTCCACCGTCTCCCCCGCCGGCACGTCGACCTCGGTCGGGCGGGCGCCGTGGTGGCGTTCGGTGCCCTGCTCGTGGCGTTCCTGCACGCCCTGGTCGCCGACGATCAGCTCGTGCGCGATCGGGTCGGCGTTGCGGACCACGAACCGCACCGGCACCCCGCGCGGCACCGTCACGGCGCCGGTCGAGAACCGCGACCAGTGGACGTCGAGCACCACCTCGGCGCGGCCGCGGGCCTCGGCGGCGGCGCACGCGGGCAGCGCCACCGCCGCGGCCAGCGCGGCGACCCCGAGCCTCAGGAGGCTCACGACGACCGGCGCAGCGCGCCCACCGCCGCGATCGCCAGCAGCACGCCGAGCCCAAGCCCGAGCAGCACGGCCGGTGCGGTGGACGAGGAGCGGCGGGTGTCCGGCGCGGCGGCGACCGCCTCCGGGACGCTGTACCCGGCGGCGACGAACGAGGGGCGTTGCGCGCCGGTCGCGTCGATCGCCAGGTCGCCGGTGAGGGTGGACGCCTCGCCGGAGATGCGGACCTTCGTCAGCCAGCCGGCGGTCGGCACCCAGGAGCCGGTCTTGTCGGTGCGCAGGTCGTCGAGCAGCAGGGCGTTGGCCTTCTGGTCGTAGACGCGGGTGAGCGTGCGGTTGGAGCCGAAGCCGTCGCCGATCTCGGCCGTCGACAGCAGCGCCGGGCGGCGGTCGGTGAGCAGGTAGACGTCGGCGTCGACCCGCTCGGCGCCCTGCTTGCCGAGGCCGAGGATCCGCAACGGCACCCACGGGTTCTGCGTGGGGATGGTGATGTGGACGGGCGTGCCGTCGCCGATGGCCTGGCCGCGCTTCTTCGCGGCGTCGGCGTCGAACGCCGCGGCGAGGAAGATCGGGCTGCGCTTCGCGTAGAAGTCGAGGACCTCCGGCGCGTCCGGCGGCAGCCGGAACCCGTGCTCGGTCGCCCACTGCCCGACCTCCGCGCCGCCGCCCTTGAGGACGGTGATGTCGAGCGCGTCGACCTTCGTCTGGAGGATCACCTCCGCCGACTTCGGCGCGGCCGCGCTGAACGCCGCGCCGGTCGCCGCGTCCTCGACCGCGAGCGGCGTCGTCTCGCGGACCAGCCGCTGCAACGTCCAGTCGCCGCCGCGCTCGACCTTCGTCGGCACCCCCGGCAACGGCGTCAGCGAGCCGAACGCGCCGCCCCCGCCCGCGAACGAGAACGACGTGACGTAGTGCTCGACCCCGTCGTGGTAGCCGGCGAACGTCGTCGTGCGGGTCAGGTTGACCGCGCCGTTCGGGCCGATCAGCCCCCCGCACGCCATCGCGGGCCCCGCCACCCCCACGGTCAGCGCCGTCGCCATCCCGGCCACCGCCAGCACTCGCCTCATCGCGTCCTCCGCATCGTTCGGTTGCGGCTACGACGCGGCGCCGCCGCGCGCGGTTCCGGCGGCGGCGCAGAATCGGCGGGTGCCCCTCACGATCGTCACCGGAGCCAGCCGCGGCATCGGCGCGGCCGTCGCGCTGCGGCTCGCGGCCGGCGGCCACGACCTGGTGCTCGGCCACCGCACCGGCACCGCCGAGGTCGAGGCGGTCGCGGAGCGGGTGCGCGGCCTCGGGCGGCGCTGCGTCGCCGTCGCTGGGGACGTGACCGAGCCGGGCGACGTGGACGCGCTGTTCGCGGCGGCGTTCGCGCCGGTCACCGGCCTCGTCGCCAACGCCGGCCTCACCGCGCACCTCGGCGACCTCGCCGACACGCCCGTCGACGTCGTCCGGCGGGTGCTCGACGTGAACCTCCTCGGCGTGATCCTCTGCGCCCGCCGCGCCGCGCAGGTCATGGGCGACGGCGGCGCGATCGTCGCCGTCTCGTCGGCCGCCGCCACGCTCGGCTCGCCGCACGAGTACGTCCACTACGCCGCCGCCAAGGCCGGGGTGGACGCGTTCGTCCTGGGGCTGGCGAAGGAGCTCGCGCCGCGCGGCATCCGCGTCAACGCCGTCTCGCCCGGCCTGGTCCGCACCGGCATCCACGCCGGCGCCGGCGACCCGGGACGGCTGGAACGCGTCGTCGGGCGGGTGCCGTTGGGGCGGGCGGGCGAGCCGGACGAGGTCGCGCCCGCGGTGGCGTGGCTGCTCGGCCCGGAGGCGTCGTACATCACCGGCGCGGTGCTGCGCGTGTCGGGCGGGCTGTAGATGGAGCTGCGGCGGGCGGGCGAACGGTTCGCGACCCGGACGGACTGGCTGGACTCGCGGCACTGCTTCTCGTTCGGGCCGCACTACGACCCGGCGAACACCCACCACGGCCTGCTGCTCGTCAGCAACGACGACGTGGTGCGGGCCGGCACCGGCTTCCGCACGCACCCGCACCGCGACATGGAGATCGTGACCTGGGTGCTCTCCGGCGAGCTGGAGCACACGGACACCCTCGGCAACGCCGGCGTCATCTACCCGGGCCTCGCCCAGCGGATGAGCGCGGGCACCGGCATCTGGCACTCCGAGATGAACCCGCGCGGCGACGCCGACGTGCGGTTCGTGCAGATGTGGGTGCGGCCGGACACCGCGTCGGTCGCGCCGTCGTACCAGCAGCTCGACGTCAACGCCGCCCTCGACCGCGGCGGCCTCCAGCCGATCGCGTCCGGGCGCGGCCACGACGGGGCGATCGCGATCCGGCAGCGGGACGCGGTGCTCTGGGCCGGGCGGCTGCGGTCCGGGGAGACGGTGCTGGTGCCGGACGACCGGCACGTGCACGTGTACCTCGCCCGGGGGACGGCGGCGTTGGAGGGGGCGGGCGCGCTGGCGGAGGGCGACTCCGCGCGCCTGGTGGCGGCCGGCTCGCCGCGACTGACCGCCGGAGACGCGGGCGCCGAGGTGCTGGTCTGGGCGACGGCGTAGGCGCCGGCGCCGGCCGTGACTCGGACGTGACCGGGCCGCGACGCGGGCGTTCCCCCTGAGCGCCTACGGTCGCCGGGTGCGCCGTCTCGCCGCGCTGGTCGCGGCCCTCGCCCTGCTGGCCGGCTGCACGCACTTCCGGAACGCCGCCGCCGACCGGGTCGCGGACTGGCACGCGGACCTGGCGGCGTTGCTGCCGGCGCTCGCGAGCGTCCACCCGGACCTGCTGCGCGGCGGCGTGCCCCTCCCGCTGGGCCGCGACCTGCGGGCGCTCGACGCGGAGGTCGCGACGGCCGACGACGACCACCTGATGGTCGGGCTGATGCACGCGATGACGGAGGTCTCGTTCACGGGCCGCGACGCGCACACCGGCCTGTACCCGTGGAGCCCGGGCAACCGGCCGGTGCGCAGCCTGCCGTTGCGCTGGTGGTTCTTCCCGGACGGCCTGTACATCGAGGCGCAGCTCGGCGGCGACGACCTGGTCGGCGCGAGGGTCGAGGCGATCGCCGGGCACCCGCTGGCCGAGGTCGTCGCGAAGGTCGACCCGCTGGTGCCGCACGACAACGAGTCGGGCCGCCTGGCCATCCGGCCGCGCTACCTGCTCGTGCCCGAGGTGCTGCACGGCCTGGACGTGATCGACCGCGTGGGGCCGGTGCCGTTGACGGTGGTCGACGCGCGGGGGCGGCGGACGGTCACCGTCGAGCCGGTGCCGATGGCGCGGTACGCGGAGTGGGCCGGGCCGTACGCGCTGGACCTGGTGCCGCGCCCCGGCCTGCGGTACCGGACCGAACGCGCGGACGTGCCGCTGTGGCACGAGACGTTGCCGGGCGGCGTCGTGTACGTGGCGTTCAACGCCGTCACCGACCCGGACCCGGGCGAGCTGGCGGCGATCGGTCGCGCGGTGGCGACCGCCTCGCGCGTCGTCGTCGACCTGCGCAACAACACCGGCGGCGAGGTCGGCGCGGACGAGCCGCTGCTCGCGGTGCTGACGGACGAACGCGTGCTGGCGCGGGCGGCGTTGTTCGTGCTGACGGGGCGGAACACGTTCTCGGCGGCGGCGCTGTTCGCGGCGAAGCTGGACCGGAAGGTGCCGGGGGCGGTGTTCGCGGGCGAGGCGATGGCGGGCGCGCCGACGTCGTACGCCAACGCCCGCGACGTGCGCATGGAGCGGACCGGCTTCGTGCTGACGGTGGCGAGCAGCCGCGAGGCGGCGGTGAGCGCGAACGACCGCCGCGAGACGATCCCGCCCGACAGGGTGGTCGCGATGACCTCCCGTGACTACTTCGCCGGGCGCGACCCAGTGCTCGCGGCGGCGCTCACGAACGCAGCAGGCCCTCGGCGTTGAGGGTGTCGCGGAGGCCGTCCTCGAGGCCGCGCGGCGCGTAGCCGAGCTCGGCGCGCGCCTTGGCGTCGGTCGCCCAGAACGTCACGCCGTCGCTGGTGGAGACCAGCTCGCGCATGTTCGGCGGGTAGCCGAGCAGCGGCCCGACGGCCGGCCCCAGCGGCGCCACGAGCCGCACGAACGCCGCCGGCACGGTGAGCCGGGGCGGGCGCCGGCCGGCGACGCGGGCGGCGGTCCCGACGATGGTGCCGAGGGTGGTGACCTCACCGCCGAGGACGTACGCCTCGCCCGGGCGGCCGCTGTCGAGCGCGAGCAGGACGCCGTCGGCGACGTCGTCGCGGTGGACGGCGGTGAGGCCCATGTCCGGGAACGCCAGCGCCGGGAGCCGGCCGCGCGCGGCGCGGCGGATCTGGTCGCCGACGACGCTGTGGTCCTTCGGGCCGTAGACGGCGCCGGGCTGCACGACGACGCACGGCAGGCCGGCGGCGACCAGCCGCTTCGCCTCCTGGTGCGCGAGGTGCTTGGTCTCGTCGTAGTACGACGTGTACCGGCCGGGGTGCTCGTGCGTCTCGTCGACGACGGCGCCCTTGGTGTCGCCGAACGCCGCCACGGTCGAGACGTAGACGACCTTCGGGGTGCGCGCGTCGAGGGCGGCGGACAGGACGGTGCGGGTGCCGGCGACGTTGGTCTCGTACATCGCGGGGCGGCGCGAGGCGGGGATGCCGACCTCGTAGACCGCGGCGCCGTGGATCGCGGCGTCGGCGCCGGCCAGGCCGGAACGGACCGCCTCGGCGTCG
>DASTMB010000058.1 GCA_035714365.1 Mycobacteriales bacterium
GACCCCACCCCCTCGCGAGCCCTGCCCGGACGACGACCGGCGGCGTTCTCGGCGCGGCCGACAGCGCTGCTATCGACCGCACCTGCGGCCTTGCCGGACGCCGCCCGGACACCGCACGCGAGACGGCGGGGCCGTGAGACCACGCCTTAGACTGGCTAGTACCGCCAGCAACGACCGGAGGACCGCCGTGACCGACGACGCGCTCATCGTCGGCAACCGGTCGTTCGGGTCCCGGCTGTTCGTCGGGACGGGGAAGTTCTCCTCGCACGCGGTGATGCGCGAGGCGATCGTCGCGTCCGGCTCCGAGGTCGTCACCGTCGCGCTGCGCCGGGTCGACGTCACGCGCGCCGGCGAGGGCGACATCCTCGACTTCCTGCCCGACGGCGTGCTGCTGCTCCCCAACACCTCCGGCGCCACGACCGCCGACGAGGCGGTGCGGCTGGCCCGGCTGGCGCGCGCGGGCGGGATGCCGGACTTCGTGAAGCTCGAGGTCGTGCCGGACCCGCGCTGGCTGCTGCCGGACCCGATCGAGACGCTGCGCGCGGCGGAGCTGCTGGTGGCCGAGGGGTTCACGGTGCTGCCGTACTGCCCCGCCGACCCGGTGCTGTGCAAGCGGCTGGAGGAGGCGGGCTGCGCGACGGTGATGCCGCTCGGCTCGTGGATCGGCTCCAACCGCGGCCTGCGCACCCGCGACGCCGTCGAGATCATCGTGGAGCAGGCGACCGTGCCGGTCGTGGTCGACGCGGGGCTCGGCGTGCCCAGCGACGCGGCGCAGGCGATGGAGATCGGCGCCGACGCCGTGCTGGTCAACACCGCGATCGCGGTGGCGCGCGACCCGGTCGCGATGGCGCGGGCGTTCGCGCTCGGCGTCGAGGGGGGCCGCCTCGCCTGGCGCGCCGGCCGTGGCGCGGTGCGCACGGAGGCGGAGGCGTCGTCGCCGCTGACGGGCTTCCTGTCGTGAGCGAGCAGCCGGGGCTGTTCGCCGCCGAGCTCGCCGCGCTGGACCTGACGACGCTCGCCAACGCCGCGTACACCGACGCCGACGTCACCGCCGCGCTGCGCCGCGACAAGCGCGACCTGCGCGACCTCGCCGCGTTGCTCTCGCCCGCCGCGGAGGCGCGCGTCGAGGAGCTGGCGCGGGCGGCGGCGGCATCGACGCTGCAACGGTTCGGGCGCGCGGTGCGGCTGTTCGCGCCGCTCTACGTGTCCAACGCCTGCCTGTCGACGTGCACCTACTGCGGCTTCTCCAAAGGCCTCGACGTCACCCGCCGCACGCTCACCCCGGACGAGGTCGAGGCCGAGGCGAAGCTGCTGGGGGACAGGGGTTTCCGGCACCTGCTGCTCGTCGCGGGCGAGCACCGCGTCGAGGTGTCGCAGGCGTACCTCGTCGAGGTCGTGGAGCGGCTGGCGCCGTTCGTGCCGAGCATCTCCATCGAGACGCAGACGTGGAGCGACGACACGTATGCGCGGCTGGTCGAGGCGGGCGTCGAGGGCGTCGTGCACTACCAGGAGACCTACGACCGCGCCCGCTACGCGGAGGTCCACGCCGCCGGCTGGAAGCGCGACTACGACCGCCGCCTCGCCTCCACCGAACGCGCCGCCGCCGGCGGCGTCCGCCGCCTCGGCATCGGCGCGCTGCTCGGGCTGGCGCCGGACTGGCGGGCCGACGTGCTCGCGGTGGCGGCACACGCGGCGTTCCTGCTGAAGCGGTTCTGGCGCACCGAGGTGACGGTCGCGCTGCCGCGCATCAAGCCGTCGGCGTCGGGGTTCCAGCCGGTCGCGGACGTGACGGACCGCCGGTACGTGCAGGCGCTCGCCGCGCTGCGGCTGTACGAGCCGGAGGCCGGGATCGTGCTGTCGACGCGGGAGCCGGCGGCGCTGCGCGACGGGCTGGTGCGCATCGCGGTGACCCACATGAGCGCCGGGTCGTCCACCGAGCCGGGCGGCTACTCGCATCCGGGCGAGGCGCAGGAGCAGTTCGCGGTGTCCGACGAACGCAGCCCCGCCGACGTGGCGGCCATGCTCGCGGCGGCCGGCTACGAGCCGGTGTGGAAGGACGCGTTCCCGCTCCGCGAGGTCGCCGGCGGTCAGCCGGCCGAGATCGGCTCGTAGCGGCGCACCCGGCGCCACCGCCACGGCCACGGCAGGTGCGCCGCGCCGACGCCGACGCGCCGCCCGTCGGCCAGCACGACCCGCGCGAACGCGTCGCCTCGCCGCCCCGCCTCCTCGACCCGGCCGGCGCACGCCGCGGAGAGCAGCTCGCTCACCCGCGCCGCGAGCACGAGCGGGTCGTCGTCCCACAGGTAGGCGTGCGTCCCGCCGAACGCCACGGTCGCCTCGTCGCCGCCGGCGTACGCGACCGAGCACCGCGCGGCGGCCGGGTTCACGGGCGTCACCTCGACGCTCCACACGCCGTGCGCGCGGCCCTCGCGCACCGCCGCCGCGTCCGGCGGGTACGCCGCCAGGGCCTGCCGCACCGCGTCGCCCAGCGCCCGCTCGTACGCCTCCGCCTCCGCCACGACCCGACGGTACGACCCGGTTTCACCCTTTACACGCCGTATCCCGGCCGCTACGGTTCCGGCACCCGCACGCCGCCCCCAGCACGGATCGCGGGGTTCCCGGCGTGCCCCATCGCGGCCGGGCCCTACGGAGAGTGGAGGGGCGGCGTGCCCGCGAACGCGACCGCCGACGACGTAGCCCGGCTGTTCGGGCGGGCGGCGTTCGGCGCCACGAAGACCGACCTGGCGAACTGGACCGGCAAGCCCTACGCCGACGCCGTCAACTCGCTGTTCCCGACCTCGCAGGTGCCGCTGGCGGACGAGCCGCGCCGCGTCGTGCTGGAGAGCGGCACGACGGACCTGCTCGCCTCGCAGCGGTGGTGGCTCAACCGGATGGCCACCACGCAGTACCCGCTGGTCGAGCGGATGACGTTGTTCTGGCACACCCACTTCGCGACGGGCTACGCGAACCCGCCCGACGTGGGCCACATGATCCGCCAGAACCAGACGATCCGCGTGAACGCGCTCGGCGACTTCCGGCAGCTCCTGTACCAGCTGACCATCGACCCCGCGATGCTCTACTGGCTCTCCGGCAACCAGAACCGCCGCAACGCGATCAACGAGAACTACGCGCGCGAACTCATGGAGCTGTTCACCATGGGCACCAAGCCGCAGACGTACACCGAGACCGACATCCGGCAGGCCGCGAAGGCGCTGTCCGGCTGGTACGTGAAGAGCGACCGCACGGCGGCGTTCGACACGAACCGGCACGACCGGTCGACGAAGACGTTCTTCGGCGAGTCGGTCGGCGGCTACCCGGGCGGCGACGCGCGCGAGGCGACCGAGTACCAGCTCGTCTGCGACCTGGTGCTCAAGCAGCCGACGGCGGCGCTGTTCCTCGCCTACAAGATGGTCTGCTCGTTCGCGTTCGTGCCGCCGGTGACCAGCCTGCTGGTCGACCCGCCGCCGATCGTCACCGCCGTGGCGAACGCGCTGCGCCCGGCCACGCCGACCGGCGTCTGGGACATCGCGGCGGCGATGCGCACGCTGCTGCTGCACGACGACTTCCGCTACGCCGACCACGCCGCCGGCGAGGCGCTGGTGCGGTCGCCGATCGAGGTGACGGTCCACCTCAGCAAGCCGATGGGCGTCAACTGCGACCCGCCCGGCGGTCTCCAGAACACCAGCGCGTACAACAACAACATCCCCATCACCGCGCTGCGCCGCATGGGCCAGGTGCCGTTCCAGCCGCCGAACGTCGGCGGCTGGCCGAAGGGCATCGCCTGGCTCTCCGACATCACGACGAGGGCCCGCTACGACCTCGCGCAGTACATGCTCGCCGCCTGGACCGCGCAGTCGAAGCAGAACCTCTACCCGCTGCCCGCCTCCACCGACACCGCCGGCTGGCTCCAGTTCCTCGGCCTCGGGCACCTGTCGACGACGACGCAGCAGCAGCTCTCCACGTACCTCGCGAACTCCGGCACGAGCGACGAGAAGACCAAGCAGAACTCCGTGCTGCTGCTCCTCGTGGCCAGCCCCGACTGGCAGGTGATGTGATGCGCACGGTCAGCAGGCGCCAGGTCCTCCGCGGCGGCGCCGCCATCGCGGGGGCGCAGCTCGTCGCGCCGCTCGTGTTCCGCGCCGGCCAGGCGGCGGCGTTCACCCCGCCCGACCCGGCGACGCAGAACCGCCTCCGGCTGGTCCTCATCGACCTGTTCGGCGGCAACGACGGCCTGAACACCGTCGTGCCGCAGTCCGGCACGATGCGCGCCGTCTACGACAAGGTCCGCCCGACGGTGAACATCCCGACGTCGGCGCTCACGCTGACGACCCTCGGCCCGACCAACGGCGGCGTGGTCGCGCTCAACCCGTACCTCAAGACCGTGAAGTCGCTGTGGGACAGCGGCCGCGTCGCGATCGTGCAGGGCGCCGACTACCCGAACCACGACTACTCGCACTTCGTCTCCGACGACGTGTGGCAGTCCGGCGAGCCGGGCCAGGCGCCCGACTCCGGCTGGCTCGGCCGGCACCTGGACCGGGTGCGCGTCGGCACCGGCGAGCTGCGCGGCGTCGGCATCGGCTACGACCGGCTGCCGCTCGCGCTGCGCGGCCTCACCGTCCTGGGCGAGGAGATCAACTCGCTCGGCGAGACGCAGTTCACCGACGGCGGGCAGACCGGCGTCGCCGGCCTGCGGCACAAGGCGTACGCCGGCTACGACGCCGCGCCCGACCCCGTCGAGCACTACTACGGCAGCCGCTGCCGCGGCGCGCTCGACCTCGCCGAGGCGACCGCCGGCCTGTCCACGGTCGCGCCGGGCGGCATCTCCAACGCGCTGATGACCGCGCGCACGCTGCTGACGAAGAACCTCGGCGTCGAGGTCGTCGTCATCGGCAGCGGCGGCTACGACACGCACGACAACCAGCTGGCCCGCCACCAGGCGCTGATGACCGACCTCGACCTGGGCATCGAGACGTTCCTGTTCGGCACGCGCAACGGCAACCCGGTGCTGAACGGCGTGACGCCGATCGGCCCGCTCGACCCGCAGGTCGCGGCCCGCACGCTGATCATGACGTTCAGCGAGTTCGGCCGGCGGATCGGCGACAACGCCAACGGCACCGACCACGGCGCGGCCGGGCCGATGTTCCTCGTCGGGCCGCCGCCGCCAGCGCCGGGCTCCGGCGCGGTGACGCTGGTCCCGGGCCTGCACGGCGACCACCCGGACATGGGCTCGACGACGCTCCCGGCCGACAACCTCGGCATGACGACCGACATCCGCACCGTCTACCAGGCCGTGCTCCAGAACTGGCTCAACGACCCCACCGGGCCGTACCAGGACGAGGGCGACCCGCTGTTCACGACGGTGTCCGGCACGGGCGTCGACTCGCAGGGCGCGCTCACCGGCCTGTTCGGGGTCGCGTGATGCGCCGGGCGCTGGCGGCGGTCGCGGCGGTCGTGGCGGCGTTCGCGGTGACGACCCCGGCGCACGCGGCGACCGTGCCGTACGTCGTCTCCGCGGCGTTCCTGTTCACCCCAGGCGACGTGTCGGTGGCGCGCGGCGAGACGCTGACGCTGGTCAACCTCGACCCCGCCGCGCACGACGTGACGGCGCTCGACGTGGGTCCCGGCGGGCCGCTGTTCCGGTCGGCGACGATCGACCGGCCGGGCCAGACGGCGGTCGTGACGGGCGTCGAGTCGCTGGAGCCGGGCGTCTACGAGTTCTACTGCTCGGTGCACACGGAGATGCACGGAACGGTCTCCGTGGCGTAGGCGCGCCCGCGTCCCGCGCGGCGCGTGTCACAGCCCGGTTCTAGGCTCCCGGCCATGAGCATGGTCACGGTCGTCGCGGACCTGGAGCACCCGGGCGCGGCAGAGGCTTTCGCGGGCTACGCCCGCCGGTGCGGCTGCACGGTCGAGGAGCGCGCGAGCGCGGACGGGTTGGCGGGGTCGGCGCTGCTCGACGTCGTCGTCGTCCTCAGCGACCGCCCGCCCTCGGTGGAGACGGAGCGGGCGCTGGCGGCGTACGCCGACCGCGGCGGGGTGCTGGTGCTCGCCGGGCCGACGGCGGCGGCGTGGCGCGAGTCGACCGGCCTGCTGGAGCGCGCCGGCCTGGTGCCGCTCGGGCCGACCGTGCCGCACGAGCTGCGGGTGCGGCCCGGCCGCGACGCCGGCGACGTCGCCGCGCGGCTCGACGGCGACCTGCTCACGCACGGGCCGTTGCTGCTGCTGGAGAAGGTGCTCGACGACGTCGAGGTGCTGCTCACGGCCAACTGGCAGCTCGTCGACCACCCGGTCGCGACCGTGCGGCGGGCGGCCGGGACCGTGGCGGCGTTCACGCTGGGCGCGGCGCCGGAGGCGTGGGACGGCGTGGCGCTGCCGCGGCTGCTGCACCGCGTCGTGCGGCACGCGTTGCGGATCGCCGACGGGCCGGAGGTACGCGTCGGGCTGCTCGGCTACGGCGCGATCGGCGCGGAGCACGCGACCGCCGTCGCGCTCACCGAGGGGCTGTCGCTGGCGGCGGTCTGTGACCGCAACGCCGGCCGCGTCGCGGCGGCGCTCTCGCTCGCGCCGGGCGCCCGCGCGGTCGCCGACGCGGACGCGCTGCTCGCCGACGACGGCGTCGACCTGGTGATCGTGTCCACGCCGCCGGACACGCACGCGGCGTGGGCGCTGCGCGCGCTGACGGCCGGCAAGCACGTCGTGGTGGAGAAGCCGTTCTGCCTCACCACCGCCGAGGCCGACGACATGGTGGCGCTCGCGCGCGAGCGCGACCGGGTGCTCGCCGTCTACCAGAACCGCCGCTGGGACGCCGACTTCCTCGCGCTGCGCCGGGTCGTGCGGTCGGGCGCGATCGGGGAGGTGTTCCACCTCGAGTCGTTCGTCGGCGGGTACGGCCACCCGTGCAACTACTGGCACTCCGACGAGGAGGTCAGCGGCGGCGCGATCTACGACTGGGGCAGCCACCACCTCGACTGGACGCTCGACCTGATGCCACAGCCGGTCGAGTGGGTGTCGGCCGTCGCGCACAAGCGGGTCTGGCACGACGTCACCAACGCCGACCACAGCCGCGTCACCGTCCACTTCGCCGACGGCGCGGAGGCGGAGTTCGTCCACTCCGACCTCGCCGCGACCCCCAAGCCGAAGTGGTACGTCATCGGCACCCGCGGCGCCGTCCGCGGCGACTGGCGGTACGAGCGCGTCGTCGCCCGCGACGCCGTCGGCAACCTCGCCGAGGACCGCCTCACCGCCGCCGAGTCGCCCGCGCTGCTGACCGTCTGCACGCCCGACGGGTACGGCGGCGTCCACGAGCAGCGGCTGTCCGTGCCGCCGCCGCCGGCGCGGCCGTTCCACCGCGAGCTCGCCGACCGGCTGCTCTCCGGCGAGCCGATGTCGGTCACGCCCGAGGGGTCGCGCCGCAACATCGCGGTCATGGAGGCGGCGACCGCGTCCGCGCGCGACGGCGGCCGCCCGGTGGCGCCGCGGGAGGTGGTCGGATGACGGTGCGGTGGGGCGTGCTCGGCGCGGGGTGGATCGTCGAGCGCGCGATGCTCGGCGCCCTGACCACCGCGTCCGGCGCGTCGGTCGCCGCGATCGCCGCGCGCGACCCGGCCCGTGCCCGCCGGGTGGCGGACGCGTTCGGGGTGCCGGTCGTGCACGAGACGTACGACGACCTGCTCGCCGACCCGTCGATCGACGCCGTCTACGTCGCGCTCGCCAACGACGCCCACGCGCCCCGCGCGATCGCCGCGCTGGAGGCCGGCAAGCACGTCCTCTGCGAGAAGCCGCTGGCGCTGTCGGTCGCCGAGGTCGACGCCATGACCGCGGCCGCGGCCTCCGCCGGCCGGCTGCTGGTCGAGGCGTCGTGGTACCGCTGGCACCCGCGGATGCGGCTGGCCGAACGCCTGCTGCACGAGGTCGGCGCGCTCGGCACCGTGCGCTACGTCAGCGCCGGGTTCACGTTCGCGGGCGTCGCCGCCGGCAACTACCGGCTCGACCCGGCGATGGGCGGCGGCGCGCTCTACGACGTCGGCTGCTACGTCGTCTCCGCCGCGCTGGCGGCGTTCGGCGCGCCGGCGCGCGAGGTCACCGCGAAGGCGTGCGTCGGCCCGACCGGCGTCGACCTCACGGCCGAGCTCGCCGTGACGTTCGACACCGGCGACGCCGACCTGCGGTGCAGCGTCGAGGAGGAGCCGCGGCAGTGGCTCATGATCGAGGGCGACCGGGGGGCGTTCGACCTGCGGCCGGAGCCGTTCACGGCGTGGGAGGGCGCCGACACCGACCTGTGGTTCGCGCCGGCCGGCGGCGAGCCGGCGCCCGAGCACGTCCCCGCCGCCAACGCGTACCGGCTGATGGTCGAGCAGACCTCCGCCGCGATCGAGGGCCGCGACGCGTGGGTGCTGCCGCTCGCCGCCTCCCGCGCGACCGCCGCCGTGCTGGACGCGGCGTTCGAGTCCGCCGCCGCCGGCACCCCGGTGGCGTTGTAGGGCGGCGCCGCGCCCGAACCCTGCTGCGTTCCGTCCGGCGCCCCGGCGCACCCGCGCGGCATTGATCACCGGCGGTGCGCCGCGAGAGGAACGGCCGACCCTGGCGTCGAAGGAAGACCGGACTACCCTCCCGCCCTCCCGGAGCCGCTTCGATGCGCGTACGCCACCAGCGCCTGCTCGTCCTCGCCGCCCTCGCCGGCGTGCTCGCCACCGCCACGGCCGGCACGGCCGGCGGCGCGCGCCGGCCGCTCGCCGACGCGCTCGGCAAGAAGGGCAGCACGCCGGGGGCGCCGGCGGTGCGGCAGGCCAGCCCGGAGGACCGGTACGCGCTCGCCGGAGGCTGCTACGTCGCCCGCTCCGCCGCCACCGGCCGCTACGTCACCCGCGCCGGCACCGGCTTCGCCGCGACGGCGGCGGACAAGGCGCAGGCGGAGCCGTTCCACTTCCAGGCGTTCGACCTCGGCAAGTACCTGCTCTTCGCCGGCAAGGGTGACTTCGTCGCCAGCGACTCGGGGAAGGCGCCGGCGGGCGCGCGGCCGGTCACCGACGCCGCCACCGGCCGGGTCAACGGCACCGGCGACGAGACGCTGCGCGACGCGCGGACGCCGGTGACCGGCGCGCTCGGCACGGCCGGCACCCTCGCCGACCCGCTCAACGACGCCACGAAGACCGACGCGGTCGGCGCGGCGGCCAAGCCGAGCGCCGCCGCCGAGTGGCTGGTCCGGGAGACCGGCAACGGCACGTACGCGCTGCGCCAGGCCGCCGACGACCACGACGAGGCGACGCCCGGCCCGCTGGACCCGCCGGCCGTGGCGACGCTGAGCACCAAGGCCGACGGCACCCTGCACACCGTGGCGGGCGACCCGAACGGGCAGAGCGAGCGGTTCGCGTTCGAGCTGGCCCAGGGCTGCGCGGCCTGGCCGGAGATCGGCACGCAGGTGACGGGCACGCCGTACGCCGCGGCGACGTCCTACGAGGAGTCGCGCGGCTACGTCGACGCGCACCTGCACATGATGGCGTTCGAGTTCCTCGGCGGGGAGGCGCGCTGCGGGCGCCCGTGGCACCCGTACGGCGTGACGTACGCGCTGGTCGACTGCCCCGACCACGAGCCCGGCGGCTACGGCGCGGTGCTCGAGCAGGCGCTCAACGGCGCCCCCGGCGGCCACGACACGACCGGCTGGCCGACGTTCGGGTACTGGCCGCACTACTCGTCGCTGACGCACGAGCAGGTCTACTACACGTGGCTGGAGCGCGCGTGGCGCGGCGGCCTGCGGATGTTCACGAACCTGCTCGTCGAGAACGGCGTCCTCTGCGAGCTGTACCCGTACAAGCGCAACTCCTGCAACGAGATGGACGCGGTGCGGCTCCAGGCGCAGCGGCTGCGCGAGCTGGAGCGGTACATCGACGCGCAGAGCGGCGGCCCCGGCGAGGGGTGGTTCCGCATCGTCACGGACCCGTTCGAGGCGCGCCGCGTCGTCAACGCCGGCAAGCTCGCGGTGGTCATGGGCATCGAGGTGTCGGTGCCGTTCGACTGCGGCGAGTACCTCGGCGTCCCGCGCTGCACGGCCGCGCAGATCCAGAGCCGGCTGGACGAGGTGTACGCGCTCGGCGTGCGGCAGATGGAGCTGACGAACAAGTTCGACAACGCGCTCACCGGCGTGACCGGCGACTCCGGCATCCAGGGCCCGATCGTCAACGCCGGCAACCGCTACGAGACCGGCCACTTCTGGCAGATGAAGACCTGCGCGACGCCGGAGGACGACCGGCACGACAAGCTCCAGGAGCCGAACGTCCCCGACTCGAGCGACGGGCAGATCGGGCGCGACGCGATCTTCGGCGCGGTGCTGGACACGGTCGGCGCCACCGGCGCCGCGCCGGTCTACCCGGCCGGCCCGCACTGCAACACGATCGGCCTCTCCGGCCTCGGCCGGACCGCGATCGACGGGCTGATCCAGCGCGGCATGATCTTCGACCCGGACCACATGAGCGCGCTGGCCCGCAAGCAGGCGATCGAGCACGTCGCGTCGCGCGGCTACTCCGGCATCGTGTCGAGCCACTCCTGGGCCGACGACCCGACGTACCGGTCGATCCTCGAGCTCGGCGGCGTCGTCACGCCGCACGCGGGCGGCGCGACCGGCTTCGTGAAGGAGTGGCGGAAGCTGCGTTCGTGGGCCGACCCGCGGTACACGTTCGGCATCGGCTTCGGCTCCGACGTCAACGGCTTCTCGGTCCAGGGCGCGCCGCGCAACCCGGCGGCCGGCACCGGCGTGACGTACCCGTTCACCGGGCTCGGCGGGGTCACCGTCGACAAGCAGACCAGCGGCGCCAAGACGTGGGACTTCAACACCAGCGGCGTCGACCACTACGGCCTCTACCCGGACTGGGTGGAGGACGGCCGGCTGGTCGCGGGCGCCGACGGGGCGGCGTTCGTCGCCGACATGCAGCGCGGCGTGGAGGCGTACCTCCAGATGTGGGAGCGGGCGATCGGCGTCGCGCCGGACGCCTGCCGCGCCGACGTCACCGACCTCACGAGCAACGACCTGCGCGGCGTCCGCAAGCACATGACGCCGGAGCAGGTGCTCGCCGCGCTCGGCCAGCCCGCGACCCGGACCGGCGCGGCGTTCACCTACTGCACGGCGGACGGCACGGCGACGGTGCGCTTCGGCGGCGACGGCCGCGTGAGCGGCGTCGACGCTCCCTAGGCGAGTCCGAAGACGCGCTTGGTCTTCGCGACCTGCTTGGCGAGCAGCGCGACGGTGCGGCGGGTGTCCTTGCCGGTCGGGTCGGTCTTCGGCACGAGGTAGGCGTACTCCAGCGTGCTCACGACCCGGCCGGTGCGCGCCTCGAAGTAGTGGCGCACGTACTGGAGCTGGGTGTGCTTGGCGTCCGCCCAGACGCGTTCGACGTGGCCGCGGGTCTCGTCCGCGCCGGGCACCGGCGGCGGCGACGTGAGCATCTCCAACGTCACGTAGTTGCCCTCGGCGGCCTTCCACGAGGCGCACGCCTTCTCCGCCTGGTCGGCGGCGTCGCGCCACTGCTGCTCCTGGCCCAGGCCGTAGACGCGGACCGCGAACGACACGATCCCCGCGCCCTGCTTGGTGCCCTCGGTCATCCGCTTCACCGGGTCGGTGCGCGGCTTGAAGAGGGCGTACTCGGACTTGTGGCCGGGGCAGAGCTCGTCCTTCGCGTGCTTGACCTCGTTGACCTTGCCGCCCTTCGGCTCGACGAACGGCGCCCCCAGCTCCTTCGCGGTGACCAGCGCGGCCTTCGCGTTCGCCTGGTCGGTCGCCAGCGGCGGCAGCGTCGGGGTCGGCGACGGGGTGGGCGACGGCGTCGTCGGCTCGGCCTTCGGGGAGGAGCCGCCCCCGCCGCAGCCGGTGAGCGCCAGCGCGAGCAGCAGCGCGGCGAGCCTGGGGGAGCGGGTCATCGGCGGGGTTCCTCTCGTCGGGGGTGCCGCCGAACCTATCGCCGGGCCGCGCCGCGAGGCGGTGATTCGGCTACGCCGGGTCGAACCGTTCCAGCCACACCGCCGGGCGCTCCGCGGCCCGCGTGCGCAGCAGCCACGGCCGGCCGCCGGCGGCCGCGACCCAGAACGCCTGCCGGGCCGCGTCGACGACCCAGCGGCCGGTCCGGCGCAGCGTCGCGGTGTCGTACCGGGCGAGCAACGGCGTGCAGCGGCCGTAGCCGAAGACCCAGGTCCGGTCGCCGTCGCCGGTCATCGACAGGAAGCCCCCGACGCGGACGTCGGCGGTCGGGCGCAGGTCGCCGGGGTCGAGCCGCACCAGCCGCACGAACGACCCGGCGCCGGGCAGGTCGACCACGGCGACGACGCCCGTCGGGCTCGCCTCGACGTCGACGTCGCCGGCCCGGACGGCGCCGAGCGGGAGGAGGCGGTGCGTGACGAGCGCGCCCCCCGAACGCCGCACCCGCCACGCGTGGGTCGGTGCCGGGTCGCCGTCGCCGGTGGGGGCGACGACGTAGACGCTGTCCCCGGACACGGCGACCTCGTGCCGCGGCTCGGCGGCGCCGTGGCCGGGCCCGGGGCCGGGCAGCCGGGTGGACCAGGCGACGCCGCCGCCGGGGGTGAGGCGGAGCAGCACGTCGTGGCCGTCGCCGCCGGCGAGCACGTACGCGCCGCCGCCGTCGGCGCGCAGCGCGTGCGCCGTGAGCCGGACCGGGCCGTCCGGGCCCGGGGAGGCGAGGCCGGTCCAGCGGTCGGCGAGCGTGCGGGTGCGGACGTCGTAGCGCACGACCCGGAGGTCGCGGTCCAGCCCCCACGCCGAGGTGCCCGCGACGTCGACCAGGATCGTGCCGGTCTCGGCCGGGACCTCCACCCGGCCGCCGTCCGCCGGGTCGGTGCCGACGAACCGCGCCGGTGCCCCTCCTCCCGCGCCGTGAACCACAGCCGCCCCGCGGCGGCGAACAGCCCCAACGGCCGCCCCTGCTCGCGCGCGACCGGGTACGACCGCGCGGCGCGGCCGAGCGCGGCCACCCCCGGCTCGGCGCAGGCGGGCACGGGCCCCGCGCCCGGCGGCGGGAGCGGCGGCAGCGTCGGCGGGACCGTGGGCACGGCCGGCGGCGACGGCAGCGACGGGGGGACGACCGGCGGGGTCGGCCGCGGGAGGGACGGCGACGGCACGGGCGACGCCGCGGGCGGCGGCGTGCCCACCGCCGTGACCGTGACGGTGTCCCCCCGCTCGCGCACCCGCACCGCGAGCGTCGCCGACGCCGCCGCGAGCTGGGCCGCGACGAGGCAGGCGAGGAGGCGCGCGCCGGGCGGGCTCACGCGCGGGCCGCCGTCACTGCTCGCGCAGCCACTGCTCGGCCAGGTCCATCTCCGCCTCGATCAGGCGGACGACGTGCCCCTCGACCTCGCCGGCGATGCGGCCGCCGATCAGCGGGACGTTGACCTTCGCGGTGGCGACGACGCGGAACGTCGCGGACCCCTCGCCGGCGGCGACCACCTCGTAGGTGCCGCGCACCTTCCCCGGCATCGACGCCTCGGTCTCCCACTCGCCGGCGCACCGGTCGTCGCCGATCGCGGTCCACCGCTCGTGCTGGGTCACGTCGCCGGTGCCGGCGAGGGAGCGCAGCGGCCCGGGCAGGCTGTCCATCGGCAGCTTCCGCGGGAACGTCACGGTCGCGGTGTCGCCGTCGCGCGTCACGGTCGACGGCGCGGTGCCGCCGAGCCGCTCGCCGCGCAGCGCCTGGTACTCCGGCGACAGCATCCCCTCGACCAGCTCGCGCGGGGTGCGGGGGAACGTCCGCTCCACGGTCCTCGTCACGCGGCGCAGCGTACCCGCGGGAATGCGCCGCCACGCCCCCAGGTTGTTGCATATGCAACGACCTACGAGGAGGCCCGCCATGCCCGCCGTCACCGCCGACCCGATCGCCCTGCCGCGCGTCCCCGCGCCGACGCTCGGCGACGTGCCGCGCCCGGTCCGCTCCGTCACGACCGCGCCGAGCGGCTTCGAGGGGGAGGGGTTCCCGGTGCGCCGGGCGTTCGCGGGCGTGCAGCTCCGCGACCTGGACCCGTTCATCCACATGGACGAGATGGGCGCCGTCGAGTACGCGCCGGGCGAGCCGAAGGGCACGTCGTGGCACCCGCACCGCGGCTTCGAGACGGTCACCTACCTGCTGGACGGGACGTTCCTGCACCAGGACAGCAACGGCGGCGGCGGCACGATCCGCGACGGCGCCACGCAGTGGATGACCGCCGGCGGCGGCATCCTGCACATCGAGACGCCGCCGGAGGACCTGGTGGTGTCCGGCGGGCTGTTCCACGGCTTCCAGCTCTGGGTGAACCTCCCGCGCGCGAAGAAGATGACGCCGCCCGCGTACCAGAACCTCGAGGCCACCGACGTGACGCTGCTCGCGTCGCCGGACGGCGGCGCGTTGCTGCGAGTCATCGCCGGCGAGGTCGGCGGGCACCGCGGCCCCGGCTCCACGCACACGCCGATCGCGCTCGTGCACGCGACCGTGACCGCGGGCGCGCGGCTCGAGCTGCCGTGGCGCGCCGACTTCAACGCCCTCGTCTACGTGCTGCGCGGCAACGGCAGCGTCGGCACGCCCGCCGCGCCGGTGCGGGCAGGGCAGCTCGCGGTGCTCGGCGCCGGTGACTCGCTCGCCGTCGCGGCCGGCGCGGCGCAGGAGTCGCGGACGCCCGCGCTGGACGTGCTGCTGCTCGGCGGGCTGCCGATCCGCGAGCCGATCGCGACGTACGGGCCGTTCGTCATGAACACCCGCGACGAGCTCCAGCAGGCCGTCGACGACTTCCGGGCCGGCCGCCTCGGCGTCGTCCCGCCGGACGCGCTGATGCCGCACGTCGTGCGCTGACCGTCACCGCGGGGCCGGGCGGACCCGCCAGACGGTGCCCTCGCCGAGGCACGTGACCAGCACGTCCGCGCCGTCGGCGGCGACCACGGCCGGCCCGGCGCCGACCGGCAGCGTCTCGGTCACCGCGCCCGTGCGCGCGTCGATGCGGGTGAGCACGTTGCCCTGGTCGTCCGGCACCCACACGTCGCCGCCGACGACGGCGAGGTTGACCGGGCTGCGGCCGGCGGCGACGGTGCCGAGCGCCCGGCCGGTCGCGTCGAGCCGGGTCACCGTGCCGTCCTGCTCGTTCGCGACGAACACCGTCTCGCCCGCGACCGCGACGAACGCGGGCCGGGTCCCGGCGGTCACCTTCGTCAGCGCATGCGTGCGCGGGTCGAGGCGGCGCAGCGTGGTGTCGCCGCCCGCGTCGTTGCCGACCCAGAGCGCGTCCTTCGTCGCGGCGATGCCGCCCGCGTTGACGAACGGCGTCGCGATCGTGGCCACGACCCGGTTGGTGCGCGGGTCGACCTTGGAGACGGAGTTGCCGTCGCGGTTGGTGACCCAGACGTGCCCGAACGCCGCCACCGCCTCGTACGACGTCTGCCCGACGGGGATGCGCGCGGTGACCCGGCCGGTGCGGGGGTCGACCCGGTCCAGCCGCCCGGACTGGGTGACGACCCAGAGCGCGCCGAAGCCGGTGGCGATCTCGCACGGCGTGGCGTCGACCTTGGTGGTGCCGGTGACGCGGCCGCCGGCGACGCGGACGAGCCGGGCGCCCCGCGCGTCGGTGACCCAGACCGCGCCGGCCGCGGCGGCGACGCCGCACGGCTCGCCGCCCACCCGGATCTTCGCGAGGACCGTGCTGCCGGGCGGTGCCGGGGTCGTGGGCGTGGCGGCGGGCTTCGGCGCGGGCGACGCGCAGGCGGCGAGCAGGAGTAGCGGGAGGAGGCGGCGCATGGTGGCGGACGCTAGGCCCGCCCGGTCACGGTCCGGTCGCGGGAGGATCACCGGGTGCTGACGGCAGGGGTCGACATGGCCGCGACCGCCCGGAGCACGGCGTTCGTCGCCCTGCGCTGGACCGCTGCCGGCGCCGAGGTCGCCGACGTGCGGGAACGCTGCGGCGACGGCACGCTGCTCGACCTGCTCGCCGACCCGGCGCACGAGCGGGTCGGGGTGGACGTGCCGTTCGGCTGGCCGCGGGCGTTCGTGCGGGCGGTGGCCGCGCACGCGGCCGCCGAGCCGTGGCCGTGGCGCGGCGAGGACTCGGAACGGGTGCGGCGGGAGCACCTGCGGTTCCGGCGCACCGACGTGGTCGCCGCCGCGCGGCTGCGGCGCCCGCCGATGACGGCGGCGTTCGACCGGCTGGGGGCGGCGACGGCGCGGTGGGCGCACCTCGCCGACGAGCTCGCCGCGCGCGGCGTGCCGGTCGCGCGGGACGGCGGCGGACGCGCGGCCGAGGTCTACCCGGCGGGAGCACGCGCGGTGTGGGGGCTGGGCCGCTCGCTCGCGGAGGTCCGCGCGGTGCTGCCGGTCGCGGCGGCGCCTGGGCACGAGGCGCGGCTGCGGGACGAGCACGTGTTCGACGCGTTCGTGGCGGCGCTGGTGGCGCGCGCGGTCGCGCTCGGGCTGGCGCACCCGCCCGCGCCGGAGGACGCGGACCTGGCCCGCGAGGAGGGGTGGCTCTGGCTGCCGGAGCCGGGGTCGCTGGTCAGGCTGCGGTGACGCCGTACTCCGCCGCCGCGCGGCGGACGATGCCGAGGCCGTCC
>DASTMB010000059.1 GCA_035714365.1 Mycobacteriales bacterium
GGTCAACGCGGACGGGTTCCGCCGCGTGCCCGACGGCGAGATCGGCGAGGTGGTGGAGGCGATCGTCGCCGAACGTCACGAACGCCCGGGAGGCTGACCGCATGACGACGCCGTTCTACGTCTCGCCCGAGCAGTTCATGCGGGACAAGTCCGAGTACGCGCGCAAGGGCATCGCCCGCGGCCGCAGCGTGCTCGTGCTGTCCTACGCCGACGGCATCCTGTTCGTCGCGGAGAACCCGTCCACGGCGTTGCACAAGGTGAGCGAGATCTACGACCGGATCGCGTTCGCGGCGGTCGGTAAGTACAACGAGTTCGAGAACCTCCGCGTCGCCGGGGTGCGGCTCGCCGACCTGCGCGGCTACGCGTACGACCGGGCCGACGTGACCGGGCGGGCGCTGGCGAACGCGTACGCGCAGACGCTCGGCACGATCTTCACGACCGAGGCGAAGCCGTACGAGGTCGAGATCGTCGTCGCCGAGGTGGGGGACCGGCCGGACGGCGACCA
Source organism: Mycobacteriales bacterium (assembly GCA_035714365.1). Classification (GTDB taxonomy): domain Bacteria; phylum Actinomycetota; class Actinomycetes; order BP-191; family BP-191; genus BP-191. Next base: position 506 of record DASTMB010000059.1, read on the forward strand.
GATGTACCGGCTCACCTACGACGGGTCGGTGGCCGACGAGAGCGGCTTCGTCGCCATGGGCGGCAAGGCCGAGGAGCTGGCGACGTACCTGCGCGAGCACCACACCGAGGGCCTGGCGCTCAAGGACGCGATGGACGTCGCCGTGCGCGCGCTGGCCGGCCAGGAGGCGCGCGACTTCGAGCCGGACTCGCTGGAGGTGGCGGTGCTGGACCGCACCCGGCCGCGCCGGAAGTTCAAGCGGCTGCTGGGGGAGCGGCTGGCCGGGCTGATGCCGGTGCGCGAGGCACCCGCGGTGGGCGGGGAGGCGCCGCCGGCGACGTAGCGGCCGGCCGGCGCGTGCCGGTCAGGAGCCGGTGATCGCCCGGTCGAGCAGCGAGCCGTCGGTGTACTCCAGCTCCTTCTCCAGGTGCACGACGCTGCCCGCCTCGGGCTTCGACGTGAACCGCACCCGGTCGACCAGCAGCTTCATGATCTGGACGCCGCGACCGCGCTCCGCCTCGGTGTGCGCGTCGCCGGAGGCGAGCGTGTCGAAGTCGAAGCCGCGGCCGAGGTCGGTGACCTCGATGGCGCAGACGTTGTCGTGGATGCGCAGCGAGACCTCGTACTCGTCGCCGGGGCCGGAGTGCTTGAGCACGTTGGTGCAGGCCTCGGTCAGCGCGAGCGTGACGTCGTCGGCGCACTCGTCGGCGACGCCGACGGTCCGCATCGACGCGTCCACGATGCGCCGCGCCACGGGGACGCTGAGCTCGTCCCGCGGCAGGTTGAGCGCGAGCGTGATCTCCATGCGCACTCCCTGGTCGCGGCCGGTCAGCCACGGTGTTGCCGCGTGCCGCCTCCCGCAAACGCCGGAGGGCTACTTGGTGCCGGCCCCGCCGTAGCCGCCGGCCCCGCCGGGGCCGCCGAGGACGCCGAAGCGCTTGAAGTTCGGGTCGACGTCGCCGGCGTTGCTGATCCGGCCGGCGGCGCCCTCCTCCGGCTCGATCGTCGTGCCGGTGAACACCTGCGGCGCCGGGTGCGCGCTGCCGCTGTCGTCCACCGGCTCGGCGGGGGTGCGCTGCGTGGACCGGCTGGAGCCCGGCTCGCCGCGCTGCGAGCCGCGGGGGCGGAGTCGGAAGGCCATGCGGGGAACCGTACCGCGCGCGCGGCGCGTTCCGGCGTCAGCCGCCCGCGGCGCTCCGGACGATCCGTTCGGCGACGTCGCGGAGCTTGACGTTCTCCCGCTGCGACGCCTGCCGGAGCAGGTCGAACGCGTCCTCCGGGGTGCAGTGCTTCCCGGCCACGAGGATGCCCTTCGCCTGCTCGATCACCGCGCGCGACGCCATCGCCGTCTCGAGCTGGCGGACCAGCTCGCGGCTGGCGTCGTAGACGCGCACGTTGTGCAACGTCACCGCGACCTGGACCGCGAGCGGGCGCGCCACCGCGAACGCCGCCTCGTCGAACGCGCCCGGCTCGGTGCCGTAGAGGTTGATCGCGCCGACGACCTCACCGGCCGCGACCAGCGGGATGCCCGCGGCGGAGACGACGCCGCTCGCGCGGAGCACGTCGCCGATGCCGGGCCAGCGGGCGTCCGCCTCGTCCGGGTCGGCGACCGCCTGCTCCTCGGCGGTGTGGAGCGCGTCGAGGCAGGGGCCGCACTCGTGCGCGTACTCCCACTCGTCGATGGCGCGCGCGCCGTCGCTGGTGGAGGCGGCGGTGGAGGGGCGTGACCCGCGGAGCAGCGTCACGCTCGCGTCGGTGCAGCCGGGAACGGCGTCGCGGCAGGTCCGCGCGAGCCGCGCCAGGGCGTCCTCGAGGGGCTCCTGGGCGTCGATGAGCGCGAGCAGCAGCCGTGGGTCCTCGGCGCCGCCCGGCTCGTCCGCCATGCCCGCGACACTACTCCGGGCCCGCGGCCGTGGGGGGGGGGGGGGGG
>DASTMB010000060.1 GCA_035714365.1 Mycobacteriales bacterium
CGCCGCCGAGGGCGGTCACGAGGTCGGCCACCAGCGCCGACGGCTCGGCGGTGACGACCGCCTCCCGCTCCCCGGCGGGCGTCCGGACGACGACGCGCATCACGCCACCGCCCGCCGCGTCCCGGGGACGGGGCCGGACGCGCCCGCCGACCGCGCGGCCGCCTCGGCGGCGCGCAACGCCGCCGCCGTCCGCTCGGCCCGCACCCGCGCCGCGTCCGCCCGCAGGCTCGCGGCGACGGCGAGCAGCTCGTCCGCCGCCAGCCGCAGCCGCGCGCGCAGCAGGACGAGGTCGTCCGCCAGCGCCTCCTGCGCCGGGCCCTGCCACACGTTCACGCCGTTGCCGGCGCGGGCCGCGTCGAGCAGGCCGGGCAGGCCCTCCGCCTGCCCGGCCAGCGCCGTCGCGGCCGCGTCGAGGGCCGCCGGGTCGACCATCGTCAGCCCGCGACGCTCGTCGCGATCCGGATCGCCTCGGCGCGCCGCGCCACGACCTGCGCCTGCGCCTCGAGCGCCTCGACCAGCCGCCGCAGGCCGGCGGAGAACTCGCCGTCCCACTGCGCCCGGAACGCGTCCGCCGCGCTCCCCGTCCACGCCGCCGAGTGGACGACGCCGTTGATCTGCGTCTGGAGCGTGCGGACCTCGCCCGCGTTGCGCGTGAACGTCCCGCGCAGCCGCTCCATGTCCGCCAGGTCCGCGCCCTGCATGCCCGCTGCCATCTCGTTCCTCCTCGACACCGGCCGTACGGCTCTCGTACGGCGACAGCGACCACACTAGTCGAAAGCAAATACAGGCAAACAAAGTTGTCCACAACTACTTGACAGGCCGCCGGAACAGCGTGTCGAAGACGTTCGCGTAGCCGGGCGACAGCGCGTTGACGGCCTCGCGGAGCGTCCGTGCCTCTAGGCCGAGGTCGGCGCAGGACGCCGGCAGCGGGGTGGCCAGCCACCGCTCGTACGCGCGCTTCTCGGCCACCGTGTCGAGCTCGGCGTGGACCTTGAGCGTGCCGTCGGAGCCGAGCAGCGCCTTCGGCGGGGCGAGCGCGGACGCCGCGTCCGGGTGGGCCGCCTGGTCGTACCGCCACAGCGCGGCGCCGAGCAGCATCCGGCCCTGGTGGTACGTGTCGTCCACGAACGACTCCGCCGCCGCGTCGCCGCGCGCCCGGACGTTGTCGGCCTGCTCGGCCAGCAGCGCGCCGAACGTCTTCTTCACGACCGTGCCGGCCAGCGCCGGGCCGGGCAGCGGGATCAGCCCGACACCCTGCGCGGCCATCGCCCACCAGCCCGCGGTCGCGTCGGCCCGGTCGATCGCGTCGCCGGAGTCGGCGCGGGCGAGCAGCGCGAAGATGCCGCCGACCGCGGCGACCTCGGCCGACGCCGGCCGCAGCGCCGCCTCGCCGGACAGCAACGCCGCCACCGTCTCGGCGCCGGCCGCGTGCAGCGTCGCGAACGCCGCGTCGTTGCCGGACATGACCCGCTCGAAGACGCGGACCAGGTCGTCCTGCGTCGTCTCGCGGCCCGGGTAGAGGCCGTCCGCGACGTTGCCGCCGAGGATGTCGAGGTGCGCGCCGAGCGCGGTCGCGAGCCCCTCCTGCACCTCGGGCGCCAGGTGCTGGCCGTCGGCCGCGAGCAGCGCGACGAGCCGCTCGGTCAGCGGCAGCGACGACGGCCCGGCGGCCGCCACCACCGCGCCGAAGCCGGAGAGCAGCCCCTCCTCCGTGCCGAGCAGCTCGCGGACGGTGTCGTCGGGCAGGTCGTCGACGAACCGGCGAGCCAGGTCCGGGTCGCCGAGCAGCCGGTCGAACAGCCCCGGGTCGTCCTCCCACGGCTCGATCGCCCGGACGCCGCGCAGCCGGAGGTCCACCGCCGAACGCACCAGCGTGAGCACGGTCGCGTCGTCGTACGACCCGTAGCGCAGCACGTCGCGGATCTCGCCGGGGAGCAGCACCCCGGCGCGGCCGGAGCCGCGCATCGGCGTGAGGTACGTCCGCAGCAGCACCGGGTCGGCGTTGAGGCCGGTGGACAGCGCCGTGAGGTACGCCGCCAGCGCCTCCTCGCGGGCCGGGAAGTCGTCGTGCCACCGCGCCAGCTCGGAGATCTGCCGCACCCACAGCAGCGCCAGCGGCGGGTACATCGAGCGGAAGAACGCCGCGCAGAAGTGCGTGTCCGTCCGGTGCCGCGCCAGCTCCGCGAGGACCGGTAGCACACGCTTCGAGTCGTACCAGGCGGTGCCGTCGGCGAGCGCCGTGAACCGCGCCGCGAGCGCCTCCCCCGCCGCCTCCGCCTCCTCGAACGTCGCGTACACCGTGTCCGGGCGGGGGTACGGCGGCGCCGTCTCCCCCGTGTGCCGCATCAGCACCTGGAGCCGCGCGACCTCCCGGACCCGCCGCCGCAGGTCGGCGGACGAGCCGCGGCAGGCGGCGCTCACCGCCCCCAGCCGGGCGGGCGCGGGCGAGGAGGCCCCCACCGAACGCAGCGTCCGCTCCACGGCGAGCCGGGCGGCGTCGACGGAGTCGGCGGCCGCGTCGAGCGTGGTCGCGAGGGCGCTGACGGCGGCGGGGTCGATGGCGACGTAGGACATGGCGGGCCTCCTCGTGGGGTGATGCGCCCACGTTAGGGAGGCCCTGTGACAGGTCGCGGAAGTTGTCCACAGGCGGGGAGCCTGTGGACGGTCCCCTAGGCTGCGGGCATGCGCATCGTGGCGATCGGCGGCGGCGGGCTGGCGGAACGGCAGGGGCGCCGGCCGATGCTGGAGCACCTGCTGGCGATGACGGGCAAGGCGGAGCCGCGCGTCTGCTACGTCGGGACCGCCATGGGCGACATGGCGGACGTCACGCTCATGTACTACGACGCGGTCCGGGACCTGCCCGCGCGGCCGACGCACCTGGCGTTGTTCCCGATGCCGAACGTCCCCGACGTCCGCGCCCACCTGCTCGCGCAGGACCTCGTCTACGTCGGCGGCGGCAGCGTCGCCAACCTGCTCGCCGTCTGGCGCACCCACGGCCTCGACGTGTACCTGCGCGAGGCGTGGGAGCGCGGCGTCGTGCTCGCCGGCACCAGCGCCGGGAGCCTGTGCTGGTTCGAGGGCGGCACGACCGACTCGTTCGGTCTCGACCTGATGCCCGTCACCAACGGCCTTGGCCTCATCCCCGCCAGCAACACCCCGCACTACGACTCCGAGGAACGCCGCCGCCCGCTCTACCAGCGGCTCGTCGCCAACGGCACCCTCTCCCCCGGCTGGGCCGCCGACGACGGCGTCGGCCTGTGCTTCGAGGGCACCGAGCTCGTGGAGGCCGTCTCCTACCGCCCGGGCGCCAAGGCGTGGCGGGTCGAGCGCGACGGCGAGACGGCGGTCGAGCCCAGGATGCTGTGAGACCCTGTACCCCGTGATCTACCTGCGCGCCGGGCTGGTGCCGTACGACGACGCCTGGGCCACGCAGCGCGACCTGCACGCCCGCCGCGTCGCCGACGAGGCCGACGACACCTGCCTGCTCCTCGAGCACCCGCCCGTCTACACCGCGGGCCGGCGCACCGAGCCGTGGGAACGCCCCGTCGACGGCACGCCGGTGGTCGACGTCGACCGCGGCGGGAAGATCACCTGGCACGGTCCCGGCCAGCTCGTCGGCTACCCGATCGTGCGCCTCGCCGACCCGGTCGACGTCGTCGCCCACGTCCGCCGCATCGAGGCCGCGCTCATCGCCGTGTGCGCCGCCCACGGCGTCCCCGACGCCGGCCGCGTCGAGGGCCGCAGCGGCGTCTGGGTCGGCAACGCCAAGGTCGCCGCCATCGGCATCCGCGTCGCGCAGGGCGTCACCATGCACGGCTTCGCGCTCAACTGCGACCCCGACCTCACGGCGTTCGACCGGATCGTCCCCTGCGGCATCCGCGACGCCGGCGTCACCTCCCTGTCCGTCCTCACCGGCCGCCGCGTCACCGTCGCCGACGTCATCGGGACCGTCGAGACCGAGCTGTCGAACGCCCTGGAGCCGGCGCATGGTCGCGCCTGACGGCCGCCGGCTGCTGCGCGTCGAGGCGCGCAACGCCGCCACGCCCATCGAGCGCAAGCCCGAGTGGCTGAAGATCAAGCTGAGGACCGGCCCCGAGTACGCCGCCGTCCGCGAGCTGGTCGAGCGCGAGGGCCTGCACACGGTCTGCCAGGAGGCCGGCTGCCCCAACATCTACGAGTGCTGGGAGGACCGGGAGGCGACGTTCCTCATCGGCGGCGACCAGTGCACGCGGCGGTGCGACTTCTGCCAGATCGACACCGGGCGCCCGGCGCCGCTCGACCGCGACGAGCCGCGGCGGGTCGCCGAGTCGGTCGCGTCGATGTCGTTGCGCTACGCCACCGTCACCGGCGTCGCCCGCGACGACCTGCCCGACGGCGGCGCCTGGCTCTACGCCGAGACCGTCCGCGCGATCCACGCGCTCGTCCCCGGCTGCGGCGTCGAGCTGCTCATCCCCGACTTCCGCGGCGACCCGGCCCTGCTGCGGGAGGTGTTCGACAGCCGTCCCGAGGTGCTGGCGCACAACGTCGAGACGGTGCCGCGGATCTTCAAGGAGATCCGGCCGGCGTTCACCTACGAGCGTTCGCTCGACGTGCTGCGCGCCGCCCACGCCGACGGCCTGGTCACCAAGAGCAACCTCATCCTCGGCATGGGCGAGACGGTCGACGAGGTGCGCCAGGCGCTCGCCGACCTGCGCGCCGCCGACTGCGACCTCGTCACGATCACGCAGTACCTGCGGCCGACGGTCCGCCACCACCCGGTGGCGCGGTACGTCAAGCCGGAGGAGTTCGTCGGGCTCGCCGCCGAGGCCGAGGCGATGGGGTTCCTCGGTGTGCAGTCGGGGCCGCTCGTCCGCTCGTCGTACCGCGCCGGGCGGATGTACGCGGCCGCCGTCGCCGCCCGCGCCGCCACCGCGTAAGGCGCGTCAGCCGCTTACGAAAAGCCGCACGGCCAGCGCCACCAGCAGCACCGCGAACAGGCGGCGCAACGTCGCCTCCGACCGCCCCAGCGCGAACGTCGCGCCGGCCAGCGAGCCCGCGAACACGCCCGCCGCCACGAGCAGCCCGGCCCACACGTCCACGTGCCCGGCCCGGGCGTACGCGCGCACCGCCAGCACCCCGACCGGCAGCAGCAGGGCGAGCAGCGACGTGCCCGTCGCCGTCTTCTGCGACATGCCGAGCAGCAGCACCAGGCCCGGCACGATCACCACGCCGCCGCCGATGCCGAAGATCCCCGACAGCACGCCGGCCAGCAGGCCGAGCCCCAGCGTGGTCAGCACGAACGCCACGCCGCCAACCTACCCGCGCGCCTCGCCTATCCTGTCCGCTCATGGCACCCGAACTGAAGACCGGCAAGCTCGCGCAGATCCGCCAGATGGTCGCGATGACCCGCGAGGCGGACCCGCGCTACGTGCCGGTCGTCGCCGTCGCGATCGTGCTCGCCGTCGGCGTCGCGTTCACCGTCGGCATGCTGCTCGCCGGCCCGATCCTCGGCGTGCTGCTCGCGATCCCGGCGGGGCTGATCGCGTTCACCGTCGTCACGGGCCGCCGTGGCCAGGCGGCGGCGTTCACGAAGATCGAGGGCCAGCCCGGCGCCGCCTACGCGATCCTCCAGTCGCTGCGCGGCGACTGGCGCGTGACGCCGGCCGTCGCGTTCAACCGCAACCAGGACCTGGTCCACCGGGTCGTCGGCCGGCCGGGCGTCATCCTCGTCGCCGAGGGCTCCGGCGCCCGCGCGCGCGAGCTGCTCTCCGCCGAGCTGCGCAAGGTGCGGCGCGTCATCGGGGAGGCGCCGTTGCACGACATCGTCATCGGCGAGGGCGAGGGGCAGGTCCCGCTCAAGCGGCTCCAGGTGACCGTGATGAAGCTGCCGCGCGTCCTCAAGCCGAAGGACGTCAACGTCCTCGACAACCGGCTCTCCGCCCTCGGCGGCACCGCGATGCCGTTGCCGAAGGGGCCGATGCCGACGCGCGTCCCGCGCTCCGGCAAGATCCGGTAGCGGATGCGCGTAACGTGCGTGAAACACGAGGTTCATGGCGGGGTAACCGTCACCGCCTAGTGTGCGAGCCAGCACAGCCGCGCTCCTAGCGGGCCTTCCCCCGGCCGTGCGTCCCGTCCAGCCGCGAGCAGCGCGGCCCGTGAGGAGGATGCATGTTCAACAACGCCGACGACGTCCTGAAGTACATCAAGGACGAGGGCGTGCAGTTCGTCGACGTCCGGTTCTGCGACCTCCCGGGCGTGATGCAGCACTTCACGTTCCCGGCCAGCAACTTCGGCGCGAGCGTGTTCACCGACGGGCTCATGTTCGACGGGTCGTCGATCCGCGGGTTCCAGCAGATCCACGAGTCGGACATGCTGCTGCTGCCCGACCCCAGCACCGCGATGGTCGACCCGTTCCGGCAGCACAAGACGTTGAACCTCACGTTCTTCATCCACGACCCGCTCACCGGCGAGGCGTACAGCCGCGACCCGCGCAACATCGCCGCCAAGGCGGAGGCGTACCTCAAGGGCACCGGCATCGCGGACACGTCGTACTTCGGGCCGGAGGCGGAGTTCTACATCTTCGACGACGTGCGGTTCGACACGAACCAGCACTCGTCGTACTACTACCTCGACTCGATCGAGGCGGCGTGGAACAGCGGCAAGATCGAGGACGGCGGCAACAAGGGGTACAAGCCCCGCTACAAGGGCGGCTACTTCCCCGTCTCCCCCACCGACCACTTCACCGACCTGCGGTCGGAGATGGTGCGGGTCCTCATCGAGGCCGGCATCGAGGTCGAGATGCAGCACCACGAGGTCGGCACCGCCGGCCAGGCCGAGATCGACTTCCGGTTCGGCACGCTGCTCAAGACCGCAGACAACCTCATGAACTTCAAGTACATCGTCAAGAACGTCGCGCTCGCCAACGGCCGCACCGTGACGTTCATGCCGAAGCCGATCTTCCAGGACAACGGCTCCGGCATGCACTGCCACCAGTCGTTGTGGAAGGACGGCGAGCCGCTGTTCTACGACGAGATCGGCTACGCCGGGCTCTCCGACACGGCGCGCCACTACATCGGCGGCCTGCTCAAGCACGCGCCCGCACTGCTCGCCTGGACCAACCCGACGACGAACTCCTACCGCCGCCTGGTGCCCGGCTACGAGGCGCCGGTCAACCTCGTCTACTCGCAGCGCAACCGCTCCGCCTGCTGCCGCATCCCGATCACCGGCTCGAACCCGAAGGCGAAGCGGATCGAGTTCCGCGTGCCCGACCCGTCGTGCAACCCGTACCTCGCGTTCGCGGCGATGCTCATGGCCGGCATCGACGGCGTCCGCAACAAGATCGAGCCGCCGGAGCCGGTCGACAAGGACCTGTACGAGCTCCCGCCGGACCAGCTCGCCGCCGTGCCGCAGGTGCCCGGCTCGCTGGAGGCGGTGCTCGACGCGCTGGAGGCCGACCACGAGTTCCTGCTCGAGGGCGGCGTGTTCACCCCCGACGTCATCGAGACGTGGGTCGACTACAAGCGCACCAACGAGGTCGACGCGGTCCGCCTGCGCCCGCACCCGTACGAGTTCAACATGTACTACGACATCTGACCGGTCGCGCGGACGGGGGTCCCATCGATGCCGGCTGACAGCAGCCTGCTCGTCGCGCTCGTCGGCGTCGGTGCGGCGTGCGCGGGCGGGTTCGTCGGGCAGGCCCGGGCCGGTCGCAACGCCGCCACCGACCGCGTGTGGGAACGACGTGCCGAGACCTACGTCGACCTCCTCGCGTGGGTCGAGGAGTCGTTCCACCAACTGGGTACGTCCGCGTCGGCGGAGCCGCTTCCGGTGCCGCTGCGCGCGCGGCTGTCGGCGTTCGGTTCGGACGGTGTCGACAACCGGCTCCGGCGGTACCTGGACGAGCGCGACGCCTGCCTCGACGACCCGGAACGGAGTCACGAGCGGGTGGAGACCGCCCGGCATCTCCTGCGCCTCTGGGTGCGCGAGGAGCTGTCCGCCCGCCCGAGCCGGGTCGGCCGTACCGTCTACGGGCTCGTGTTCACCCGGTCGGCGTTCGACCGGCTCAGCACGTACCGGGCGCGATGGCTGTCCCGTGACGCCGAGCGTCGCGGCCGCGACGGTGCGACGCTGGCGGAATGACCCCCGGCTACCGCCTCGCCACGGCGGCGCCGCCGGTCGCCGACTACCTGCGGCTGCGGCGGGAGGCGGGGCTGTCGCCGCGGACGGAGGAGCAGGCGCGCGCGGCGCTGCCGGGGTCGTGGTACGCCTGCCACGTCGTGCACGAGGACACGGGCGAGGTCGCCGGCATGGGTCGGCTGCTCGGCGACGGCGGCTGGTACTTCCACGTCGTGGACATGGCGGTGCTGCCCGCGCACCAGCGCCGCGGCCTCGGCGACGCCGTGCTGACCGCCCTGCTGGACCGCATCCGCGAGACCGCGCCGCCAGGCGCGTACGTGAACCTGCTGGCCGACCCGCCGGGCCGCCGCCTCTACGAACGCCACGGCTTCAGCGAGACCGCGCCCGGATCCGTGGGCATGGCGCTGCGGCTGGACGTACCGTCGGTGCCGTGACCGACGACGTCAGGGAGCTCGCCGCGCTGCGCCGCGCACGCGACCTGATGGACCGCGCCTACGCCGAGCCGCTGGACGTGCCGGCGCTGGCGCGGGCGGCGTACATGTCACCGGCGCACTTCTCCCGGCGCTTCCGCGCGGCCTACGGCGAGACGCCGTACTCCTACCTGATGACCCGGCGGGTGGAGCGCGCGATGGCGCTGCTGCGGCGCGGCGACCGGACGGTGACGGAGGTCTGCCACGCGGTCGGCTGCACCAGCCTCGGCTCGTTCTCGGCGCGGTTCTCCGAACTGGTCGGGATGAGCCCGTCGGCGTACCAGGCGCTCGACCACGACGCGCTGGCGGAGGTGCCGGGCTGCGTGGCGATGGCGCTGACCAGACCGAGCAGGAACGGAGAAGCCAGGAGCGCCACCGCTCCCCTAGCGTGACGCGCATGGACCTGACGCTCTCGCACACGTTCGTGACCGTGGCCGACTTCGACGCGGCGCTCGCGTTCTACCGCGACACCCTCGGGCTGGAGGTGAGGACCGACGTCGGCGCCGGGGCGATGCGCTGGGTCACGCTCACGCCGCCCGGGCAGCCGGACGTGCAGATCGTGCTCAACCCGACCCACGCCGGCCGCGAGGCCGACGGCGACACGGTCGCCGCGCTGCTCGCCAAGGGCTCGCTCAACGGCGTGATCTTCCGCACCGGCGACGTGGACGCGGCGTTCGAACGCGTCCGCGCCACCGGTGCGGAGGTGCTCCAGGAGCCGATGGACACGCACTACGGCGTGCGCGACTGCGCGTTCCGCGACCCGTCCGGCAACCTGGTGCGCATCCAGGCGCCGAAGGGCTGACGCTCAGCCGACGGGGACGCCGTCGGCGGCGGCGCGGATGGCGTTGACGTCGATCTTGCGCATGCCGAGCATCGCGCCCATCGCGCGCTCGGCGCGCGCCGGGTCGGGGTCGGTGAGCAGCTCGGTCATGCCGTCCGGGATGACCTGCCAGGAGAGGCCGTACTTGTCCTTCAGCCACCCGCACTGGCTCTCCTCGCCGCCGTCGGCGGTGAGCCGCTCCCAGTAGCGGTCGACCTCGTCCTGGTCCGCGCAGTGGATCTGGAACGACACCGCCTCGTCGAAGGTGAACTCCGGGCCGCCGTTGATGCCGACGAACCGCTGGCCGTTCAGCTCGAACTCGACCGCGAGCACCGTCCCGGCCGGGCGCGGGCTGTTCTCCGGGTAGTGGGAGACGCTGAGGATGCGCGAGTTCGGGAAGATCGAGCAGTAGTACCGCGCCGCCTCCTCCGCCTCGAGGTCGAACCACAGGCTCGGGGTGATCTGCTGGCTCATCGTGACGTCCTCTCGGGGTGGCCGGTGTCTGGAGGGTGGACGACCGCGACGCCGGGAACTCATCGGCGACGCTACTCTCGACCGTCGTGCCGTCCGTCGCCGAACGTCTCCGCGCCGCCGGCTGCGTGTACGCCGACGACGAGGCGCGGCTGCTCGCCGAGGCCGCGTCCGGCGACGCCCTCGACGCGCTGGTCGAACGCCGCGTGGCCGGCGAGCCGTTGGAGCACCTGCTGGGCTGGGCGGCGTTCGCGGGGCTGCGGGTGGCGGTCGCGCCGGGGGTGTTCGTGCCGCGGCGGCGGACCGAGCTGCTCGTGCGCGAGACGGTGGCGCTGGCGCCGCGCGTGGTGGTGGACCTCTGCTGCGGCTGCGGCGCGGTCGCCGCGGCGGTCGCCGCCGCGCTGCCGGGGGCCGAGGTGCACGCGGCCGACGTCGACCCGGCGGCGGTGGCCTGCGCCCGCCGCAACGTCCCCGGCGAGGTCCACCTCGGCGACCTCTACGCCGCCCTGCCGGACGCGCTGCGCGGCCGGGTCGACGTGCTGGTGGCCAACGCGCCGTACGTGCCGACGGCGGAGATCCCGCTGATGCCGCCGGAGGCGCGCGACCACGAGCCGCTGGTGGCGCTGGACGGCGGCGGCGACGGGCTGGACCCGCACCGCCGCATCGCCGCGGGCGCAACGGAGTGGCTGGCGCCGGGCGGGCACCTGCTCGTGGAGTGCGCGGAGCGCCAGGTGCCGGCGCTGGCGGCGGCGTTCGCCGCGGCGGGGCTGGCACCCCGGGCCGTCCGCGACGAGGAGCTCGACGCGACGGCCGTGGTGGGGCGGCGCCCCTAGTCGGGGAACCACCCGACGACGTCGGCGACGAGGTGCGTCGAGCCCGCGGCGTTGAACAGGCTGACCCGGCCGCCGGCGCCGACGCGGACGACGACGAGGTTGGCGCCGGTGACGCCGCGGAGCGGGTTGAGGTTCGACGCGTTCGGGCGGGCGGCGCCGTAGGGCCACACCGTCAGGTACGACGTCAGGCTCGGAGCGACGGCGGTGACGTTGAGGACGACCGCGCCGACGCCGGACGCGGGGACGCCGCCGCGGCCGGTGACGACGAGGTCGGTCGTGGCGCCGCTGCCCAGCGCGCCGCCGCCGGCGGCGAGGCCGTCGTAGGTCGAGCGGCGGGAACGCGTGTCGAGCAGCCGGGCCGGCCACAACGGCGTGTAGTCCGGCGTGGCCGGGAACCAGCCCACGACGTCGGCGACGAGGTGGGCCAGCCCGGCGTCGTTGTGCAACGCGATCCGGCCGCCGTCGCCGACCCGCACCACCACCAGCCCGGGGGTGGTGACGCCGGCCGGCGGGTTGAGGTTCGACGCGAGCGGCCGCGTCGTGCCGAACGGCCACGCGGTGACGACGGTGGTGGCGCTCGGGGCGACGGCGGTGAGGTTGAGGACGACGGCGGCCGCGCCGGACGCGGGGACGCCGCCGCGGCCGGTGACCGGGAGCGCGTACGGCACGTCGCCGCCGACGGCCCCTTCGCCGGTCGCCACGCCGTCGACGGTCGCCCGGCCGGGCCGGGTGTCGAGCAGCCGGGCCGGCTGGAGCGGCACGTACGAGCCGCCGGCGGGGAACCAGCCGACGACGTCGGCGACCAGCCCGGTCGAGCCGGCGGCGTTGAAGACGCTCACCGCGCCACCGGCGCCGAGCCGCGCGAGGACGAGGTTCGGCGCGGTGACGCCGGCGCGCGGGTTGAGGTTCGAGGCGTTGGGGCGCGGCGCGTCGGCGGGCCAGACGGTGAGGTACGAGGCGGTGGTCGGCGCGACGGCGGTGACGTTGAGGACGACGGCGCCCGCGCCGGTGGCGGGCACGCCGCCGCGCCCGGCGACGACGAGGTCGCGGACCGCGCCGGGCCCGAGCGCGCCGCCGCCGGCGGCGACGCCGTCGACGGTCGCCCGGCCGGGCCGGGTGTCGAGCAGCCGGGCCGGGAGCAGCGGCACGTACCCGGTGCCGACGACGAGGGTGCCCGGAGCGAACGCGAACACGTAGTTGGCCGCGGCCAGCGTCCCGGCGTCGCAGGTGACCGGATAAGAGCCGGGCGGGCTGCCGGCGGTGGCGGTCGTGCCGCAGGACGCGGCGCCGGTGACGCCGGAGGTGGCGAGCGTCTCGCCGTGGACGAAGCCGGTGACGGTGTAGCCGAACGCCGGGTCCGCCGCCCCCGGGACCCGCGCCGCGTCGTGCGCGCGCACGGTCAGCGTCGCCCGGCCCACGGCGAACGACCGGGTCACCCGCGGGGCCGGGTTGCGCAGGTCGTCGCCGGGCTGGTCGGCGGCCACGGTGCAGGTGCCGGACGCCCGGAGCGTCAGCGTGGCGCCGCGGGTGCCGCCGGTCGCGCAGACCTGCGGCGTCAGCGACGAGAACGTCACCGGCAGCCCCGAGCTGGCGGTCGCCGAGAGCGCCACCGGCGCGTCGCCGTACGTGCGGTCCGCCAGGGGCGCGAACGCGATCGTCTGGTCGGGGTCGATGTCGGCGTCGAACAGCGTCACGGAGTACGCGTGCGACAGCGTGACACCGTTGCGGACGATGCCGGAGACCGTGACGTCGTAACGCTGGTCGCGGCGGCGCAGCGCGTAGCCGGGATCGAGGCTCCAGACGAGCGTGTTGCTGCCGTAGCCGTTCGCCACCGGGTACAGCGTCACCGGCAGGCTGGTGCCGTTGCGGAGCACCGTGACGGTGGCGCCGGAGAAGTCGGTGGCGCTGTCGCCCGACGACAGCGACCACTGCCCGCCCGGCTCGAGCTGCTGCGGGAAGTACCCCTCCGTCGGCCACGCGGTCCACTCGGGCCCGCCGCTCGCCGACCAGTCGAAGCCGTCGAGGACGTCGAGCGCGTGCGCGCGCGACGTCGACCCGCTGCCCATGACCGACACCTGCGGCGAGAGCACCCAGCGGCGGTGCCCGGCGGAGGCGATGCCGACGTCGGAGAGGTACAGGTCGATCGCGCGGGCGGCGGAGGCACCGAGGGCGAGGTTCGAGTGGCTCGCGCCATCGTGGCCCTGGCTGGTCCAGCACGGCCACGTCGACGGCGGGTCGTGGGAGAGCGCGCCCGCCGCGTCCATGATCAGCGCCGCCGCCTGGGCCTTCGCCGACAGCGCGGCGTCGAACGTCACCGGCGCGACGCCGGCCAGGTCGCGCGCGAAGTTGATCGCGTCCAGCGTCGCCTGCTGCGCCGCCGCCGACGGCGCGCCGGGCGTGCAGGTGGCGGTCGAGCCGGTCCACCCGGTGGGCACGGCGAGCGCCGGCACCATCCGGTCGAGGTACGCCGCCCGGACCGACGCGCGGGTGCCGTTGTCGATCGAGGCGACCGCCGCGCGGGCCGGGCGCGCCGACGCCGGGACGACGACCACCGCGAGCGCGAGCAGCGTCGCGGCGACCGCACGGCGCATGACGAACCTCCCCCGTGCACGACGGACCCCGACGAGAACGTCGGCAATCCGACCGTGCGCCTTGACCCAACACCATTGCGCCAGGTGGCACGGCCGCGCAAGACTGCGCTACCCCCGCGACCCAACGAGCACGTGAGCCGGGAGAGCGGATGACAGACCTTCTCATCGCGGACGTCAACAACGCCCGCATCGTCACCGACTGGGCCGCGTACAAGGCGTTCTCCCCGGTGGTCATCGCGAAGATGACGCAGGGCACGAGCTACCTGGCCCCGTCGTTCGCCAAGCACCGGGCCGGTGCCGCGAAGGCGGGGTTGCGGGCCTTCGGCGCGTACCACTTCTGGGAGCCGGGCGAGGACCCGGTGGCCCAGGCGAAGAACGCCGTCCGCGCGATCGGCACGCTCGCGAGCGCGCCGTTGGAGTGGCTGATCCTCGACGTCGAGACCGGCGACGACTTCGACGCGTACGAGGCGTTCTGCAAGACGGCCGACGCGGCGCTGGGCCGGCTGACCTGGCTCTACGGCGGCCGCCAGCTCCAGGGCAAGCTCCCCCACCGCCCGCGGTGGGTCGCCCGCTACAAGGACCAGACGCCGAACCCGAAGTGGCAGCCGGACATCGGCGAGGTCCTCTGGCAGTTCACCGACCAGTACCCGGTGCCCGGCGTGACGCCGTCGTCCGCCGACTGCTCCGTCTACCGCGGCACCGCCGACGACCTGATCACGTTCATCCGAGGAGGACGCATGGCCACGCTCGACAAGGACGACCTCGCGGCGATCGACACGATCATCCGCAAGGCCCTCAACGAGGGCTGCGGCACCGGGCAGACCTCGTGGGGGTCCACCTCGAAGGCGACGCTCGCCAGCGTCCAGGCCAACCACAACGACCTGGCCGAGATCAAGAAGATGATCAGCAACCTCAAGTAGGTGCCCCGCGTCCTCGTCGTCCAGCACGCGGAGAAGCGCGCCGCGCCCGGCGACCCGGGCCTCAGCGCCAACGGCGCCGCCCAGGCGGCCGCGCTCGCCGGCCGGCTCGCCTGGTGCGGCGCGGTCGCGCTGTACGCGAGCCCGCTGCGCCGCGCCCGGGAGACGGCCGAGCCGCTGGCGCGGCGGCTGGGGCTGCCGATCCGGACCGACGACCGGCTGCGCGAGCGGATGACGTGGTCGGGCGAGGAGCCGTTCGAGGAGTTCCTCGCCGAGTGGGACCGGGCCACGCGCGACCGCACCTACGTCCCCCGCTACGGCGACTCGTCGGCGGCCGCGGCGGCGCGGTTCCTGGCGTTCCTCCGCGACGTCGCGGTCGTGCCCGGCACCGTCGTCGCGGTCACCCACGGCGGCGTCACCGTCGACCTGCTGCGCACGCTGCTCGGCGACGGCGGGGTGCCGTGCGTGCTGCGCGCGGAGGGGATGCCGCCGGCGGGCGTGACGACGTTGCGGCTGGTGGGCGGGCGCTGGACCGTCGAGTCGGTGGGCGTCCTCGGCGAGCACGCGGTCGGCGACGCGCCGGGCCTGGCCGGGTCGGCCGGGCGCTGACCCGGCCGGGTGCTACCGCAACGCGCCGAGCAGGAAGAGCAGCACCACCGTCACGCCGACGCTGAGCGCGAGCGAGCCGAGGCAGCCGAGGCGGTTGCTGAAGAACAGGAACACGCGATCCTCCGGCGGGGTCAGGGCCTGACGGGAGGCCCCTTCCCCGGCGCGGCCCGCGCCGAACGCGCCTGCCGGGGCGGCGGCTCGTGAAACGATCCTCGCCATGACCGCCGAGCCCGCCGCCGCGCGCCCGCGCCGCGGGCTGCTGCCGGCCGGCTGGCGGGAGCGCCGCCCGCCGAAGTGGTGGCAGGAGCTGCTGTTCATCGCGTTGAGCTACACGGCGTACGGCGTGATCCGCAACCACCTCGGCAAGCCGCAGCCGGTCGACTGCGCGGCGAGCCCGCTGACGGAGTTCCAGACGCTGGCGTGCGGGCGGGCGCGGGACATCCTGAGCCTGGAACGCGTGCTGCGCATCGACGTCGAGCACGCGCTGAACCGCATCGCGGCGTCGACGCAGTGGTTCGCGGTGGCGGCTAACTACTTCTACGCGACCGCGCACTTCATCGTGACGATCGGGGTGCTGGTCTGGCTCTACCGGCGCCACCCGCTCCAGTACCGGCCGTTGCGGACCGCGCTCTACGTCTGCAACGTCCTCGCGCTGGCCGGGTACTGGCTGTACTCGCTGGCGCCGCCGCGGTTCCTGACCAGCGAGGGGTTCGTCGACACGCTGCACGCGTTCCACACGTGGGGCTCGTACGAGTCGGGGAACCTCTCGCACGCGTCGAACCAGTTCGCGGCGATGCCGTCGATGCACATCGGCTGGGCGCTCTGGTCGGGGCTGGCGCTGTTCTGGCTGGCCCGGCACCGGTGGGTGCGCTGGCTCGGCATCGCGTACCCGCTGGTGACCCTCGTCGTCATCATGGCGACGGCCAACCACTTCATCCTCGACGCGGTCGGCGGCGCGGCGGCGCTGGCGCTGGGGTTCGCGGTGCAGCGGGGGCTGTCGGGGCAGCCCGCGGTGGACCAGGCGGCGACGCAGCCGCCGCTCACCGTCTCGCTGACGAGTCCGGCGTAGCCGAACGGTCCCGCACCAGCCGGACGAGCAGCGTCCGGGGCCGGGGGCGGAGCTGGTACGGCCCCATCCAGCGTTGCAGCGCCAGCTCGGGCAGCACGGGCACCGGCGGCTCCAGCGGCACGTCGCCGAACGTCATGTCGCCCAGCGACTCGTCCTCCGGCGCCGGCGCGTGCAGCGCGGCGAGCTCGCCGTGCGGCCAGGTGAGCGTGAGCAGGCCGACGGCGGCGAGCCCGGCCAGGCCGGCGATGGCGACGACGACGTGCGGTTCGAGCGCGAGCGCGAGCGCGCCGCCGCCGGCGAGCGCCACGCCCTGCAACGCCTGGATGCCGCTCTGCGCCAGCCCGAACGCCCGCCCCCGCGCCTCCGGCGGCACCGCCAGCATGAACGTCGCGTTCGCCGGGAGCTGGTACGCCGTGCCGAAGCCGGACGCCGCCCACAGCAGCGCCGCCGCCCACAACGGCGGGTGCGCGGCGGTGAGCACGAGCGGCACGAACGCGAACGCCGCGAGCGGCAGCATCAGCCGCAGCCGGGTGCGCGGCGCGGTGAGCCGCCCGATGAGCAGCGCGCCGGCGACGAGGCCGGCCGGGCTGGCGGCGGTGAGGAGGCCGGTCGCGAGCGGCCCCCAGCCGAGGCGGCGGGCGTAGGTGACGGCGAGCCCCTCGGGCACGACGGCGAACGCCGCGCCGAACCACGCGAGCAGCAGGATCGAGCGCAGCACGGGCGAGCGGAACACCACCCGCGCGCCCTCGACGAGATCGGCGCGCAGCGTCGGGCGGCCCTCGCGGTCGGCGGCCGGGCGCCACTTCACGCCGCCCGCGATGAGGGCGGCCGACAGCGCGAACGACGCCGCGTCGGCGAGCAGCGCCCCGCGCGGGCTGAGCGCGACGACCGCCGCGCCGCCGAGCACGAAGCCGGCGACCTGGCAGAGCTGGTTGGTGATGCTGGACAGCGAGGAGGCGACGACGTAGCGGTCGCCGGTGAGCACGTCGGGGAGCGTGGCGGCGCGGGCCGCCTCGAAGGGCGGCATGAGCAGGCTGGACCCGAGCAGCAGCGCGAACAGCAGCCACAGCGGCGTTCCGGGGACGGCCATGGCGGCGACGGCGACGGCGCGGACGAGGTCGCAGCGCACCATGACGTCGCGGCGCGGCCGGCGGTCGGCGAGCGGCGAGAGGACCGGGCCGCCGACGATCCACGGCAGGTAGCCGACGGCGTAGGCGAGCGCGGCGAGCAGCGGGCTGTCGGAACGGGTGAGCACGAGGATCGCGAGCGCGACCTTGGCCGCCTGGTCGCCGAGCAGCGACGCGACGTGTGCCCCGAACAACGCCCGGAACTCACCGACCGCGAGGACCTCGCGGTACGACGCCGGCCGTTCGCTCACGGCGCCCTCAGGAACTCCGCGATGGCGGGCAGCACGACCTCCGGCGCCTCCTCGTGCGGGAAGTGGCCGACGCCCGGGACGGTGAGCATGGTGGCGGACTCGCCGAGGTCGCGGGCGACGGCCTCGCCGACGGCGAGCGGCGTCGGCGGGTCGTCGGTGCCCCACACGACGAGGCTGCGCTCGACGGTGACCTTGGGCAGGCCGATGGCCGGCGCCTCCTGGCTGAGCATCGCGCGGACGGCGCGGGCCAGCCGGGGCCGGACGGCGGCGCGGTAGTAGCCGAGCATCGCGGTGTACCGCTCGGGCGGCGCGTACGCGGCGGCGTAGTGGTCGAGCAGCTCCGGCGCGCGGTCGGCCTTCCAGCAGGTCGCGAACGCCTGCCGCACGATGCGGTCGCCGGTGAGGCGGAACGCCAGCTCCGGCACGACCGGCAGCGCGGCGACGCCCATGTACCAGGCGCGCACCGGGTCGATCTCGCGGTACGGCCCGGACTCGACGACGAGGCGGCGGACCAGGTCGGGGCGCGCGCCGGCGAGCGCGAGGCCGAGCGAGCCGCCCCAGTCGTGGCCGACGACGTCGACCGGGCCGTCGACCTCGTGCAGCACCAGCGCGGCCAGCTCGGCGACCAGCGTCGGGATGTCGTACGGCTCCCGCGCCTCGCTCTGCCCCAGCCCCTTGAGGTCCGGCGCGAGGACGACCCGGTCCTTGCCCAGGTCGGCCATCAGCGCGCCCCACGTCGCCGACGTCTCGGGCACGCCGTGCAGCAGCAGGACCGGCGTCGTGCGCCGCTTGCGCGCCGGCCGGGCGGAGCGCACGTGGAAGCGGACGCCGTCGACGGCGACCATCCGGGAGGTGGTGCCGGGGATCTCCGGGGCAAGCGTCACGCGTAGAACACCCTCTCGACGGTGGCGCGCGCCCGGCGGGTCGCCTTGCGGTAGGAATCGACGAACTCGGCGCGGCTCCCGGCAGGGTAGCCGACCGCGCGGGCGACGCCGTTCAGCGTCCGCGCGTCGTCCGGCAGCACGTCCGACGGGCGGCCGCGGACGAGCGTCAGGGCGTTGCGCGCGCGGGTCGCGGCGCACCAGCCGGCCCGCAGCGTCGCCGCGTCCTCGACCGTCACCAGCCCGGCCGCGGCGGCCGCGTCGAGGGCGTCGAGCGTCGACGTCGTCCGCAGCCCGGGGACGGCGTGCGCGTGCCGGAGCTGGAGGAGCTGGACGGTCCATTCGACGTCGGCTAGGCCGCCCGGGCCGAGCTTGGTGTGCCGGGTGCGGTCGACGCCGCGCGGGAGGCGTTCGGCCTCGACCCGGGCCTTGATGCGGCGCACCTCGCGGACCCGGTCGTCGCCGAACGACTCGGGCCAGCGCACCGGCGCGACCAGCTCGGCGAAGCGCGCGCCGAGATCCGCGTCGCCGGCGACGAAGCGCGCGCGCAGCAGCGCCTGCGTCTCCCACACGGCGGCGCGGCGCTCGTAGTAGCGGGCGTAGCCGGACAGCGACAGCGACAGCGGCCCCTGCTTCCCCTCGGGGCGGAGGTCCGCGTCGACGAGCAACGGCGGGTCGGGCGCGGGCAGCGCGAGCAGGCGGCGCAGCTCCTCGGCGACGACCTTGGCGGCGGCCGCGGCGTCGGACTCGGCGGCGCCCGGCAGCGGCTCGTGCACGAACAGCACGTCGGCGTCGGAGCCGTACCCCTGCTCCTGCCCCCCGAGCCGGCCCATGCCGATCACGGCCAGCCGGCACGGCAGCCCGTCGCCCGCGGCGCGCACCGCTGCCTCGAACGCCGCCGCCAGCGTGGCCTCCGCGACCGCGGTGAGGCCGCGGCTCACGGCGTCGACGTCCGCGACGCCGAGCAGGTCGGCGCAGGCGATGCGCAGCAGCTCGTGGCGGCGCCGGGCCCGGATCGCGGTGGCGGCCGCGGTGGCGTCGCGCTGGCGCGCCACGACCGCGACCAGCTCGTTGCGCAACGCCGCCGCCGGCCGCGGCACCAGCTCGGCGTCGCGGTCGACCAGCGCCACCGCCTCGGGCGCGCGGGTCAGCAGGTCGGTGACGTACCGGCTGGCCGAGAGGACCCGCGCCAGCCGCTCGGCGCCGCGTTCGGAGTCGCGCAGCAGCGCGAGGAACCACGGCGACTGCCCGAGCGACTCGGTGACCGTGCGGAACGCCAGCAGCCCGGCGTCCGGGTCGTGCGCGTCGGCGAACCACGGCAGCATCACCGGCAGCATCGTGCGCAGGACGAGCGCGCTGCGGGACAGGCCGGCCGTGAGCGCCTCGAGGTGGCGCAGCGCGCCCGCCGTGTCGTCGAAGCCGAGCGCGTCGAGCCGCTCCCGCGCCGCCTCCGGCGTCAGCCGCAACGCGTCCGGCGCCAGCCGCGCGACCGTCGACAGCAGCGGCCGGTAGAACAGCTTCTCGTGCAGGCGGCGCACCTCGACCGCGTGCCGCGCCTGCGCGGCGCGCAGCTCCGCGACCGGCTCGCGGGCGTACCCCAGCGACCGCGCCAGCCAGGCCAGCCCCGCGTCGTCGGCGGGCAGCGTGTGCGTGCGGCGGAGGCGCTGGAGCTGGAGCCGGTGCTCGACCTTGCGCAGGAACCGGTACGCCTCCCCCAGCGACGCGGCGTCGTCCTCCGCGACGTAGCCGCCGGCGGCGAGGCGGTCCAGGGCCTCCAGCGTGCCGCGCACCCGCAACGTCTCGTCCGCGCGGCCGTGCACGAGCTGGAGGAGCTGGACGGAGAACTCCACGTCGCGCAGCCCGCCCGGGGCGAGCTTGAGCTGGCGGCCGGCCTCGGCCACCGGCACGCTCCCCTCGACGCGCCGCTTCATCGCGCGAATGTCTTCCACGAAGTCCGGCCGCTCACCCGCGGACCACACCAGTGGCGTCACCACGCCGAGGTAGGCAGCGCCGAGCCCCAGGTCGCCGGCGACCGGCCGCGCCTTGAGCAGCGCCTGGAACTCCCAGGTCTTCGCCCACCGCCGGTAGTACGCCTCGTGGCTGGCCAGCGTCCGCACCAGCGGCCCGGCCTTCCCCTCCGGCCGCAACGCCGCGTCGACCGGCCAGAGAGCCCCCTCGCTCGTGGTCGTGCCGCACGCGCGGATCAGGCCGTTGGCGAGCAGCGTCGCGGTCCGCAGCGCCTCGCCCTCGTCCGCGCCGGCGGCCGGCTCCGCGACGAACACCACGTCGACGTCGCTGACGTAGTTGAGCTCGCGGCCGCCGCACTTGCCCATGCCGACCACGGCGAGCCGGCACGGC
The DNA here is from genome assembly GCA_035714365.1 of Mycobacteriales bacterium. Classification (GTDB taxonomy): domain Bacteria; phylum Actinomycetota; class Actinomycetes; order BP-191; family BP-191; genus BP-191. The sequence goes on from DASTMB010000060.1 coordinate 20,513, forward strand.
GCCGCGCCGTCCGGCAACCCCGCCCGGGCGATCGCGAGACCGGTGTCCAGCGCCGCCGCGGCGAGGTCGGCGAGCTCCGCCGCGACCTCCTCGACGCCGAGCCCGCCGGCCAGGTCGCGCGCGGCCAGGTCGAGCAGCAGCGACCGGTACGCCGCCCGCAGCGCGTCCAGCACCTCCTCGTCCGCGCCCGCCGCGACCGGGTCCGCGGCGGCCGGGTCGGCGCCGACGGCGCGGAGCAGCCGGTCGCGCAGGCCGAGCGGCGTCGGCCGGGTCGTCCCGAACGTCCGCTCCCCCAGCGCCGGCCACTCGCGCGGGTGGCGGGCCAGGTGGTCGCCGAGCGCGGTGGAGCAGGCCAGGACGGCGATCAGCCGCTGCCGCAACGCCGCGTCGGAGCGCAGCGCGGCGCGCAGCACGGCCGGCTTCGCGGTGACTTCGGCGAGGCGGGCGAGTGCGGTGAGCGCGAGGTCGGGGTTGGCGCTGGCGCCGAGCGCGCCGACGACGATGCCGGCCCCGGCGTCGACGGGGCCGCCGTCCCACAGCCGCAGCGGGCCGTCCGGGCCGAGCAGCCGGGCCGCGCGCGCCACGTCGCCGAAGCCGAGCCGCGCGAGAGCCGCGTCCCCCTCGAACGCCGCCCGCGCACGCACGGCGCCGACGCTACTGCGCGGCGCGCCCCGCCGTACCCTGTCTACCGGCGGGTGACGAACGCCCGGGCGTACTGAGTTCGGGTGCGGCGGCGCAGCGCTACGCCGCAGACGGCGGTCATCGCCAGGCCGGCGCCGTACACCGCCGCCGCGCCCGGCGCGCGGGTGTCGGCCCGGTCGAGCCCGGTCATCGCCAGCTCGTCGGCGGTGGCGCCGTCGTCACCGGGTCCCGTGTCGTTGTCGGCGGCGGCGAGCTGGAACTGCTCCTGCTCCTGGTCCGCCATGCCGGCCTGCGGGTTCATCTGCGACTGCGACTGCACCTGCGTCTGCGGCTGGGAGATCGGCTGCACCGGCGGCGCGGGGACGATGGGCGGGTTCGGCTGCGGGAGCGGCTGCGGGTTCTCCGGCACCGCCCCGGCCGGCGCACCGGGCCCGCGCCCGTCGATGGGCCGCTGGTCCGGGCGTCCGCAGTTGACGGTCGTGATCGCCCGGGCGACCTGGATGCCGCGCAGCCCCGCGTCTAGCTCGTTGATGTACGAGCCCGGGTCCACGCCCGCGCAGGAGAACGTCACGCGGAACGTCTGCTTGGTCGCGCGCTTCGCGTCGATGTCGAACGCCGTCCGGGTCACCGCGCGCAGCGTCTCGGTGCGGCGGGCGTAGAGGCTGATCGTCTGCCGGTCGGACAGCGACGCGAGCAGGTTGACCAGCGTCTTGTCGAGGCCGTAGTTCTGGCCGCAGACGAGCGGCGTGCCGGGGTTCAGGTCGATGTGGCCGTCGCCGTTGCAGTCGACCCCCGCCGCCGGCGCGAGCGCGCCGGTGCCCTTGGCGACCTTGGCCAGGTCCTCGTGGGCGGCGGTGACGCCCTGGGAGAGGCCGATCTGCTTGATGCCCTTGTTCTTGAGGACGGCGATGACGTCCTGCGGGACGTTGTGGCCGTTGCGGATGTTCGTGCTGAACTTCTCGTCGGTGGCGTGGATGACGACGCGGATGACGTCCTTGCTGTCGTCGAACCCGGCCTGCTGCTTCGGCGGCACGCTGTAGCCGAGCAGCCCGGCCGGCAGGCCGAGCCGGGACATGCCCGCACCGGTCGCGAGCTGGTACAGCGACTCGAGCTGCGCCTCGTAGCCGGAGCCGCCGTTGCCGTCGACGGTGTCCAGCGCCCGGAACAGGGTGCCGTCGATCGGGCCGATCCGGCGCAGCAGCTCGTAGAGCGGGACCGGCTTCGACTCGTCGATCTCCTTCGTGAGCGGGTTGTCGACCGGCGGCTGGTCGTTCTCCGGCTGCACGTTGATCTTGCCGACGCCCATGCGCACGTCGACGCCCGAACGGTTCAGCGCCCGCGCGACGTCGGCGAGGTTCATCTTCAGGTCGTCGATGAGCGGCGCCATCGAGCCGGAGTTGTCGATGAGGAGGAAGACCTCGAGCGGCGTCGGCGACGGCGGCAGCGTCAGCGTGTAGTCGATCGTCCTGGTGCCGTTGAGCGGCAGCTCGATCGTCAGCCCGTTGGGCAGGATCCGGCCGCGCGGCGCGGGTGGCTTGACCAGGTCGGCCGGCGGCGCGAGCAGCCGCTTGCGGTCGATGCTGGCGCCCGCGAACCGCAGCACCGCGCGCTTGGTGCGGGCGAAGAACGTGGAGACGCCCTCGACCGTCGACGACAGCGCCGGGTCGCCGTCCATCGGGTACGCCGGCGTGATCGGCTGCCAGCCGAAGGTCTTCTTCAGCAGCGTGCTCGCGGGCCCGTCGTGGCTGTCGTAGTCGAGGAAGTCCTGCGGCCGGATCCGCCACACCGTGGGGAAGCCGTACCGCTCCGAGTCGGTGGCGACGGCGATCTGGCGGTCGGCGAGCTGGGCGATCGACCGGACGCCGGAGAACGACACCGCGCTGTCGATCCACTTGCCGTCCTGGCGGCGCATCATGTGGCCGTTGCTGCCGAACGCGAGCACGTCGATCTTGTTGCCGGCGCCGAGGCGCAGCACGTCGACCGCGGTGAAGTCGAAGCCGCCCTGGGTGAGGCCGCCCGGCTCGGTGTAGGAGGCGCCGCCGTTCGTGGAGACGCGGAGTCGCCCGTTGGTCACGGCCCAGATGACCTGGCCGCTCGCGTTGTTGTCGTCGATCGCGTAGTAGCGGATCGCCGAGACGCCGTTGAGGTCGGTGGGGCTGGTGCGGTTGCTCCAGTTCGTGCCGCCGTCGGTGGAGCCCCAGAGCAGCCCGAGGCTGCGGCCGGTGCCGCCCCCGGTGCCCGGCGGGCAGGGCAGCGGCGCGGGCGGGCAGCTGCCCGTCGTGCTCTCCTCGCGGGCCTGCGCGAACGACAGGTAGACGACGTTCGGGTTACGCGTGGAGGCGCGGAGCACGAGCGGCTTGCCGATGGGCGGGAGGCCGTTGTCGCCGAGCCGCCAGGACCCGCGGCGGCCGTCGGCGCTGAGCAGCACGTGCGGGCGGCCGACGGCGGGGCTGGTGTCGAGCTCCTCGGCCGTGGCGATGAACCGGCCGGCACTCGTGATCGCCACCTGGCGGATCGTGGTGGTGGCGCCGGACAGCGGGGGCGAGACGTCGGTCGTCACGGCGTCCAGCCGCAGCCCCTCGTCCCAGGTGCAGCCGCCGTCGCGGGAGACCTCGATGGACTTGCCGTTGGTGACGGCGACGAGCTTCGGGTTCTTGGGCGACACGGCGTAGGACAGGACGTCCTGCGGCGCCGCGCCGATGTTCGCCAGCGGGCTGAACACCGGTGCGTTGAGCACCTGCCAGTTGCCGGCACCCTTCCGCACCGCCCCACCGGTGCCACACGGGGCGGTGGGGATGTCCTCGGCATGCCCCGCCCCGACCGGGACGGTGACGGCTATCGCCGCCACCGCCGCGGCCGTGCGGAGCAACGTGCTGCGGGTCAGGGAGCTACGGGACATCAGGGCGGGGGCAACCCTTCCGTTGACAGTGGGACTAGCTCGTGCGGGCCGGCGCCTTCGTGGTGCGGCGGGTCCGCGTGCCGTTCGAGCGCGCGGGCGCCTTGCCGGTCGGGCTGAACTTCTCCCCCGCCATCTCGGCCTCGATCGGCGCGAGCACCTCGAGCAACGCCTCACCCTCGAGGGTTTCTTCCTGGTCCAGCCGGCTCGCGAGCGAGTCGAGCGTGGTGCGGTGCCGCGAGAGCATCGCCGTCGCCTCGGCCTGCGCCTCGGCGAGCAGGCGGCGGATCTCCTCGTCGACCTCGCGCTGGGTGTCCACCGAGATGTCGGCCAGCGGGATGTCACCACCGAGGAAGCCGTCGCTCGCCTTCGCCATGAGGCGGACCGGCCCGAGGGTCGGGCTCATGCCGTACCGGGCGACGATGTCGCGGGCGAGGTCGGTCGCCTGCTCGATGTCCTGCTCGCCGCCGGTCGAGCCCTCGCCGAAGACGAGGTTCTCGGCCGCGATGCCGCCCATGAGGGTGACGAGCTTGCCGCGGAGCTGCGTGCGGGACAGCAGCGTCGCCTCGTCGTCGGCCTGGATGCGGGTCGTCGCGACGGCCCGGCCGCGGGCGAGGATCGAGACGCGCTCGACCTCCTGCGCGCGCCCGGCCGCGGCGGCCACGATGACGTGACCGGCCTCGTGGAACGCCGTGCGCTGGCGCTCCTCCACCGACAGGACCCGGCCACGGCGCTTGGGACCGTTGAGGACGCGCTCGATGGCGTCGTCGAAGTCCTTCATCGTGACCTCGGTCCGCAGCTCGCGGATGGTGAGCAGCGTCGCCTCGTTGACGACGTTCGCCAGGTCGGCGCCGGTGAAGCCCGGCGTCTTCTCGGCGATGAGCTCGAGGTTGACCTCCGGCGACAGCGGCTTGCCGCGGCCGTGGATCTTGAGGATGTGGACGCGGCCCTCGAGCTCCGGGCGCTCGATCGTGATGTGCCGGTCGAACCGGCCCGGACGCATGAGGGCGGGGTCGAGGATGTCGGGGCGGTTGGTGGCGCCCATGACGACGATGCCGGCCGAGACCTCGAAGCCGTCCATCTCGACGAGGAGCTGGTTCAGCGTCTGCTCGCGCTCGTCGGAGCCACCGCCGCCGCCGCCGGAGCCACGCTTGCGGCCGGCCGCGTCGAGCTCGTCGATGAAGACGATGGCCGGGGCCGCCGCGCGGACGCGGGCGAACAGGTCACGGACACGGGCGGCACCGACGCCGACCAGCGACTCGACGAACTCGGCACCCGCGACGGAGAAGAACGGCACGCCCGCCTCGCCGGCGACGGCCTTCGCGAGCAGCGTCTTGCCGGTACCGGGAGGGCCGAACAGCAGCACGCCCTTGGGCGGGGCCGCACCCAGCGCCTCGTACTTGGCGGGGTTCATCAGGTAGTCGCGGACCTCGCGGAGCTCGGCCACGGCCTCCTCGGCGCCACCGACGTCGTCGAAGCCGATGTAGGACTTGCCCTTCTTGGCCTCGCCCTTGCCGATCTTGCCGAACGTCATGACCTCGCCGATGGCGCCGCCGCCCTGCTTGCCCAGCGAGAACAGCAGCGCGAACAGGTTGGCCAGGATCATCAGCGGCAGCAGGAACGTCGCGACGGTCTTGACGACCTGCTTCGTCGACTGCTTGTCCACCGTGTAGTTGGCGTTCGACGCGCGGAGCTGCGTGACCAGGGAGGTCCACGCCTGGCCGTTCGACGGCAGCGAGAAGTGGAAGTCGCCGTGCTTGAACTTGTCCGTGGCGGGCGAGCCGGACGGCAGCTGCGGGTCGACGACGAAGGTGCCGGTCACGCGACCGGTCTTCGGGTCCACCGGGTCCTTGTAGACGCTGTAGCTGGCGACGACCTCGCTGTCGGCGTCCTTCAGCACGGCGTTGGTGATGCGGCCCTGCTCGGCGAGGGCGGTGACCTCGTTGAGCTGGAGGCGCGGGCCCTTGGTGTCGCTGTTGTAGAAGACGTACGTGAGGCAGAACCCGAACGCGACGAGCAGCACGATCAGCGACGAGACGAGCCCGTAGGCCATCCCGCGGCTGCCGCCCTTGCGCTTGGACGCGCGCTCGCGGCGCTTCTGGCGGATGTAGGACTTCGTCAGGTCCTGGACCCTGCGGACTCGTGCCTTGAAGTCCAGGTCCGGGGTTTCCTCAGCCATCGTTCTCCTCGAGTACGGACAGGTTGCCACCGGGCAACAGCGACGCGCCGCCGCGTGGGCGGCGGTCGCTCGTGTGGCCGAGGGCGCAGGGGTGCTCTCAGTCAAGAGCCGTACCGACGGTGTCCGGTTCGGTCCGGTTCAGGACTTTTGAGGTTCGGTCACTGTAACCCGGCGAGGGCTCCAGGTGACAGACCCTCTTTCGGTCAGGTCAGGGTGCTGTTCGACGCGACGGCGCCGCCTCCTGCACCGCGAGGAGACGGGCGCAGCACCAGCACGAGCACCAGCGCGAGCAGGTCGACGGCGATCAGCGCCGGCAGCAGCGTCGTCGCGACGACCCGCACGGCCCGCTTCACCGGCTGCTTGTCGACGGAGTAGGTGGCACCCGACCCGCGGAGCTGCGTCGTCAGGACGAGCCACGCCTGGCCGTTCGACGGCAGCGCGAAGTGGAAGTCGCCGTGCCGGAACTTGTCGGTGGCCGGCGAGCCCCCGGGCAGGGACGGGTCGGGGACGAACGTGCCGGTCACCCGGCCGGTCCTCGGTCCACGGGGTCCTTGTAGAAGCTGTAGCCGGCGACGACCTCGTCGTCGACCTCCTTGAGCTCCGCGCGCGTGATCCGGCCCTGCTCGGCCAGCGCGTAGACCTCGTTCAGGCTCAGCCGGGGACCGGCCACGCCGCTCGGCCGGAAGGCGTACGAGAGGCAGAGCACGAACGCGACGACCAGCAGGGCCAGCAGCGCGACGAGGACGGGGACCGGGCCGCGGCCGGCGCGACGCGTCCCCTGCGCCACGGGTGGCGGGACCAGCACGTGCTCGCTCATCGGCGCTCCTCGGCATAGGGGTGGACAGTCTCCCGCACCACCGCCGCGAAGCGGCGCGCGACCGGGGCCCAGGTGCGTTCGAGGTCGGGCCAGGCGCGCTCCACCTCCGCGGCGACGTCGGCCGGCGCCGCGCCGTCGAGGGCCGCCGCGTCCTCGCGCGCCCAGCGCGCCACCATCGACGGCCCCGCCTCCGGGTGGAACTGCACGCCCCACGCCCGCTCCCCCACCCGGAACGCCTGGTGCGGGTACATCGGCGACGACGCGAGCAGCGTCGCGCCCGGCGGCAGCGTCACGATCTCGTCGAAGTGCCACTGCACCGCCGGCGCCACCCGCGGCAGGCCGTGCAGCAACGGGTCCGCCTCCGCCGCGTCCGTCAGGTGCACCCGCCGCAGGCCGAGCTCGGGGCCGATCCGGCCGCGTTCGACGCTCCCTCCGCAGGCCGCCGCCAGGAGCTGCGCGCCGAGGCAGACGCCGAGCGTGGGGACGCCGCGCGCGACGGCGTCGCGCAGCAGCGCCAGCTCGGCGCCCAGCCACGGGTGGGTCGTCGTCACGTCCGGGACGCCCATCGCGCCGCCCATCACGACCAGCGCGTCGTACGCGGGATCGAGCGTCGCGGGCGTGGGCGCGGCGGCGCCCGCGGCGTGGACGTCGAGGTCCAGGCCGAGCCACCCCGGGAACGCCCCCGCCCCCTCGTCGGCGAGGTGCGTGACGAGGAGCGCCCGCGGCTCGCGGCAGGTCACAGCACCGGGAGGTAGCGGGCCGTCTCGAACGGCGTCACCTGGCGCCGGTACTCCTCCCACTCGGTGCGCTTGTTGCGCAGGAAGAAGTCGAACATCTGCTCCCCCAGCGTCTCCGCCACGAGCTCGCTGCGTTCCATCGCGTGGATGGCGTCGGACAGGCTGCCGGGGAGGCGTTCGAAGCCCATCGCGCGGCGCTCGCCGTCGGTGAGGCTCCACACGTCGTCCTCCGCCTCCGGCGGCAGCTCGTAGCCCTCGGTGATGCCCTTCAGGCCGGCCGCGAGGATCACCGCGTAGGCGAGGTACGGGTTGCAGGCCGGATCCGGGCTGCGCAGCTCGATGCGCGTCGACTGGCCCTTCGCCGGCTTGTACATCGGCACCCGCACCAGCGCGCTGCGGTTGTTGTGGCCCCAGCAGACGTAGCTCGGCGCCTCGCCGCCGCTGATCAGCCGCTTGTAGCTGTTCACCCACTGGTTGGTGACGGCCGTGATCTCCGGCGCGTGCCGCAGCAGGCCCGCGATGAACGCCCGCGCCACCTTCGAGAGCTGGAACTCGCCGCCCGGCTCGTGGAACGCGTTGCGGTCGCCCTCGAACAGGCTCAGGTGCGTGTGCATCCCGCTGCCCGCGCAGTCCGAACGCGGCTTCGGCATGAACGACGCGTACAGGCCCTGCTCCAGCGCCACCTCCTTCACCAGGTGGCGGAACGTCATGACGTTGTCGGCCGTCGTCAGCGCGTCGGCGTAGCGCAGATCGATCTCGTGCTGCCCGGGCGCGCACTCGTGGTGGCTGAACTCCACGCTGATGCCCATGCGTTCGAGCATCGTGATCGCCTGGCGGCGGAAGTCGTGGCTGTGGTCGTGCGGCGTCAGGTCGAAGTAGCCGCCCCGGTCGACCGGCTCCGCCGCGCTGCTGTCCTTGAACAGGAAGAACTCGATCTCCGGGTGCGTGTAGAACGTGAACCCGGCGTCGGCCGCCTTCTGGAGGGCCCGCCGGAGGACCCAGCGCGGGTCCGCCTCGGACGGCGTCCCGTCCGGCATCACGATGTCGCAGAACATCCGCGCCGTGCCCGGGCTCTCCCCCCGCCACGGCAGGATCTGGAACGTCGCCGGGTCCGGCTTGGCGAGCATGTCGCTCTCGTGCACCCGGGCGAACCCCTCGACGGCGCTGCCGTCGAAGCCGATGCCCTCCGCGAACGCCCCCTCCAGCTCGGCCGGCGCGATCGCCACCGACTTGAGGAAGCCGAGCACGTCGGTGAACCAGAGGCGGATGAAGCGGATGTCGCGCTCCTCCATCGTGCGGAGCACGAACCGGTGCTGCTCGTCCATGCGTGCGAGCGTACGTCCCGCCCGTTGCGGCGGTGTGTCACGCCACCCGTGGCGCGGCGTCAGGACTGCGCGCTGCCGAACACCGAGTCGTAGATGGACAGGTCGCCGGCGCCCCGCATGACCGGCAGCACCAACGGCAGGACCCCGAGCCGCCCGCACAGGTCGTACACGAGCTCCCGGGCGAACGGGTGGCCCATCAGCGGAGCGGTCGTCGCGGCGTACGCGCTCAAGACCTCTCGTTCGGGCATCGTCTCCCCCTCCCGCAGGTGCAGGCCCAGCCGGAGGGTGAAGTCGACCCGCCATGCGGGCACCCGCTCCCCCGCGACGGCCGCGAACTCGTACGCGAGATCGATCGCGACGTCGTCGCCGCTCCGGTGCACCGTGCCGTCGATGGAGCACATCACCTCGTACGGCGGGTCCAGGACGCTCAGCAGCTCGCTGCTGAGCCGCACGATGCGCGTGTCGACGAGCTCGAGCGCGCCCACTGCCGGCCGGGACTGTTCGAGGAGGTCGGCGAGCGTCACCGCCGGCACTGCCCCGTCGGGAACGTCAGGCAACGGTGCGCCCCGACCCCGCCGACCTCAGCTGGTAGCTCCCGGCCCGGCGCCGCTCGCCGTAGTGCAGCACCTCGGCCCCACCGAGCAGGTCGAGATCGACTTTGATCCCGCCCTCGACGCAGCGCGCCGCGTGCAGCTCCAGGCGGTGGCCGAGCGCGTCCAGGTACTCGGCGAGCGTGTTCAGCGTGAGGTTCCGGTCGCCCCCGAGCACCTGGGACACGGCGCTCTCGCTCTTGCCCAGCCGCCGCGCGAGCTCGCGCTGCGTGACGCCCTGCTCCGCCAGCACCTCGGCGACGAGCTCCACCGCCCGGTACCGGGCAGCGGCGCACGCGAGACCACGGCGACCGGCGGCGGTCGAGGCGCGGTCGGCGTAGCTGTCGTTCGTCATCACTGGCCCTCCATCAGTACCCGGATCGCCTTCGCCCGGGCGATCTCCCCGGGCGGCGTCCGCCTGCCCTTCTTCACGAACCCGTGGGTCACGACCACGAGCCCTCGCTCGCGCTTCCCGGCGTGGTACGCGACCAATCTCGGCCCTTCGCTCAGCTTGAACTCGATCAGTCCGTCACCGAGCGCGTTCAACTGCTGGGGCGCGAGCAGGGTGCCCGTGTCGGCGAACTTGCGCAGGCGCACGAGGTACGCGTCACGGAATCGCTCCTCCAGTGCCTCGTAGAACTCGGACGCCGGGCTGCTGCCGTCAGCAAGCACAGCGGCACGGACCACGTGCCGAGTTCCTCGAACGACCAGTAGCGGAAGTTTAGACATAACTGAAGTTGTTTCGCCACCCCGTTGTCGCACCGGCTGATCGCCGCGCAGAGGGGGCCGAGTCTAGGGAAGCGGGCGCCGCTCCTTCGGGGGGACACGCGGGGGCGCCGGCGCGACCGAGTCCGGCCAGCGCTGGCCGACAGCAGCCGGGGGCGGGAGCGGCTCCGCGACCCGGGGCAGGCTCTGGCGCATGGACTGGACGGGGGTGTCCTCCACGAGCGTCGAGGCCGTGGCCTACGACGGGGCCACGGCGACGTTGTACCTGCGGTTCGCGGGCGGCGCGGCGTACGCGTACTTCGGCGTCCCGGCGCGCGTGTACCGCGAGCTGCTGGGCGCCGAGTCGGTGGGCGGCTACGTGAACCGCGTGGTCAAGCCGCGCTATCCGGTCCGCCCGCTCTGACGAGGCCTGTGGACGACGGAACGAGCGTCCACAGATCGCGCGGAGGCCCTGGGACGCGCTGCCGGGTGTTCCTACGGTCGGCCGGGTGCGCCAACTGTGGATCGCGACGCTGCATATCAGCCCGGTGACGCGGCAGAAGCTGCTCCAACGTCACCGGGTCGATCCGGAGATGCTGCGCGCCCGGCTCGTGGCGGTGAGCTGGCTCAGGTTCAGCTGGCACGACCACCCCACGCGCGGCCGGCGCGTCGTGGTCGACCTCCCGCACGGCCGGCGGCGGCTGCTCGTCGTGCTGTACCCGACCGACCGGAGCGACACCTGGCACCTCGCGAGCGCGTACGTGGTCAACCAGCGTCCGAGATGGGAGAATCGGCGCCGTGGGTAACGGGGTCTACTACCGGAACGGCGAGTTCTTCTACGAGGAGGACGAGCCGGTCGAGGACGTCATCGCGGCGTTCGAAGCGGGCGAGAAGGGGCTGACCGTCGCCCCGCCGACGGCCCCGCGCCCACCCGCCACCGGCTGACCTACGCGGACGCGCTCGCGGAGGGCGTCGCGGTCGGCGTGGCCGAAGGAGTTGCCGAAGGCGTCGGTGTGGCGGTGGGCGTCCGCGACGGGGACGGCGGCGCGGGGGTCGTGATCTCGTCCACGCCCATGCCGGGGCTGAGGCCGGAGGAGTTCAGCTCCTGCACCCAGCAGAAGTAACGGGTCCCGGCCCGCAGCCCGGTCAGCGTGGCGGACGTCGCGGACGCCGGCACGCGGAGCTGGACCAGGCGGGACGGGTCGCTGCCGATCTCGTGCGAGCCGTCGCGGAGCACGTACGCCCGCACCACGAACTCCGTCACCGCCCCGCGCCCAGCGTGGCCCTGGAGGTTGACGCTGCGCCAGGTGAACGCGACCGACGACGGGCCGGCGAGCCGCGCGGTCATGTCCTCGACGCCGCCCGTCACCGCGCCGGTGGCGCCGGGGTACGCGCAGGCGTGGCCGAACGAGAGGCAGCCGGTGGGCAGCGCGCCGCCCGGCGCGCGAGCCGGGTCGGCGGTCGCGGGGCGCGGCGAGGTGACGGTGGGCGCGTCGGCGTCGACGGCGGCCGCCGTCGTGGGCGCGGCCGACGCCGGCGCGGTGGTGGACGGCCGCGGCGACGGACTCGGCTCCGCCGTCGCGGGGCGCGGCGAGGTGACGGTGGGCGCGACCTCGGCGACGGCGGCGGGCCGGTCGCCACCACCTGACGAGGCGACCGCGACGCCGACGAGCAGCGCGACCGCGCCGGCCGCGCCCGCGCCGGCCAGCACCCCGGACCGCCCCTTCAGCCGCATGGTCCGAGGTTAGGTCAACGCCGCCCGCGCCGCCGGGGCTTTGCGGGAGAGCCGCCGAGCTCGGTGCCGACGGCGTCGGCGGTGGCCGACTCCATGAGCAGCCGGAACGTCGCCAGCAGCGCGTCGCCCGCCACCGGCTGGAGCCGGTCGAGGGCCTCCTTGACCTCCGGCCAGCGTTCCTCCGGCTGCCCCGCCTCCACGAACGGCCGCCACACGTGCTCGACGTAGAGCCGGACGAACGCCTTGGCGACGGCGCCGACGTGGCGGTTCAGCTCGCGCTGCACGGCGAGGACGTCGGAGAGCGGGACGCCGAGCGCGACGACCTCGGCGCCGGCGCGGAGCAGGGCGGGCGCGGGGACCTCGACGCGCTCGTCGTCCAGCGGGCGGACGATGCCAAGGCGGACGGCCTCTCCGACGAGGTCGGGGCCGACGTCGCCGAGCAGCGCGGTGAGCGCGGAGCGGTCGACGATCTCCGGCTCCTCCTCGCTCCACGGCGCGACGACGCGGCGGCGGAACTCCAGCGCCTCCGGCCCGGCGCCGGCGGGCAGCGCGTCGAGCGCGTGCCGGATGGCGCGCAGGTTGAACCCGTCCGCCTGCATGTCCTTGATGAGCTCGAGGCGGGCGACGTGGTCCTCGGAGTAGTAGCCGGTACGGCCGACGACGACCGGCGGCGGGAGGAGGCCGCGGGACTGGTGGGCGCGGACGTTGCGGACGGTCATGCCGACGCGCTGCGCCAGCTCGTCGATGGTCAGGCCCGGCGGCCCGCCTCCTGCTGTGACCACGCTCACACCGTAGCGTGACTTGATGTGACATCAAACGATGTCACATACTGCTCGGCATGACGCTGACGACCCTCCCCGCGACGTTCGAGCGCATCGACGACCACCTGCCGCTCCCCGCGCTGGACGAGACGCCGGCCGCGGCGCTGCGGCGGGTGCGCGCGCAGGCACCGGAGTTCCGCGAGTGGTTCCGCCGCACCGGCGAGCTGACCGCCGTCGTCACGCGCAGCCTGGTCACGCTGCCGTACCCGACGCAGTTCGCGCTGTGGGAGGCGTGCACCGCCCGCACCAAGTTCGTCTGGATGACCAACCGGATGTTCGTCCTCCAGTGGCGCGAGGGCGACCGCACGCGAACGCTCGTCGCCGAGCCCAGCGACTACGACCTCGGCGTGGACACGCCGTACCTGCGGCACGCGATCGACCGCCTGCCGATGAGCGAGGACCTGGCGCTGAAGATGCTGTTCGTCCGCCACCCGCGCGTGACGCAGCACCTCGCCGACCTCGGCATCCGCCCGGAGGACGTCGACTACCTCGTCTTCGACCACCTGCACACGCAGGACGTCCGCCGGCTGATCGGCACCACGACGCCCCAGCCGGACCTCGGCTTCCCGGACGGCCCGGTGCCGGCGGCGTTCCCGAACGCCAAGCTGATCGTGCAGCGCACCGAGCTGGAGCACGTGCGCGACACCCACCCGTTCCAGGCGCGGTTCCACCAGCCGTGGACCTACGACGCGATCGACGAGTCGCGGCTGCTCGTCATCGACGGCTCGGTCCTCGTCGCCCCCGGGCTGGCGCTGCTGCGCACCCCCGGCCACACGCTCGGCAACCACACCATCGTCATGAACGCCCCGGGGCGCGGCGTGATGACCAGCAGCGAGAACGGCGTCGCCGTCGAGGCGTACGCGCCGGAGCACTCGAAGCTGCCGGGCGTCGCGGCGTTCGCGAAGCGGTGGGACTACGAGGTCGTCCTCAACTTCAACACCCCCGAGTACGCGTCCTGGCAGTACAACTCGATGGTCGCGGAGAAGCTCATCGCCGACCCGGTGCCGGGGGCCGAGCAGTTCCCGCAGGTGGTGCCGAGCAGCGAGCTGACGAAGCACCGGCTGGCGCCCCGCGTGACGCCGACGTTCCGCCACGGCGACCTCACGATCGGGACGGTGGCCCGGTGACCACGCTCGCCGGCAGCGGCGTCCAGAGCATCACCGGCTACGGCACGGACTGGCTCTACCTGCTCGTGCCGCTGCTCGTCGCGGCCCTGATCGGCGCGGTCGCGGTCCGCAAGGGCACCGCCCCGGCCGGCGCGGCGCGCGGCACGCGGACCCTGCTGCGCTTCGCCGACGGCGTCTCGCGGGCGACCGGCCTGCCGCCGTACGCGGGCGCGGGCGTCGCGGTCTGCCTGGCGTTCCTGCTCGTGGCGGCGCTCGGCTTCTACTGGGACGTCGCCTGGCACGTCGACTACGGCCGCGACCAGCTCATCTTCACGCCCGGCCACACGGCGATCATCGTCGGCCTCCAGGGCCTGCTGCTCTCCGCCGCCGTCACCACGCTGGTCGCGACGTGGACCCGCGCGGACGTCGCGCTGAAGGGCAAGCGGCTGCGCGCGCCGTGGTCGGCGGTCGTGCTGGCGCTGCTCGGGCTCGGCGCGGTCACGGCGTTCCCGCTGGACGAGCTGTGGCACCGCGCCTACGGCGTCGACGTGACGATGTGGGGGCCGACTCACCTCGGGATGATCAGCGGCGCGTCGTTCGCGCCGTTCACGCTGCTGATGATGGTGCGGGAGAGCCGCGCGACGCTGACGCCGTACGGGCGCCGGCTCACGGCGGTGCTGGCGGCGGCGACGCTGCTGGGGCTGTCGACGTTCCAGCTCGAGTTCGACCTCGGCGTGCCGCAGTGGGAGCACCTGTACCACCCGGTGCTGATCGCGCTCGCCGGCGGCTTCGCGCTCGTCAACGCGCGGCAGCTCCTCGGCCGCGGGGGCGCGGTGTTCGCGGCGGTCGACTTCACCGTGCAGCGGATCGTGACGGCGTTCGTCGTCGGCGGCGCGCTGAACCACACGACGCCGCACTGGGCGCTCTACCTCGGCTCGGCGATCGCGATCGAGATCGCGGTGCCGCTGACCCGGCGCGCCCGGCCGCTGACGCAGGCGCTCGCCTGCGGTCTCGCCGTCACCGTGGGCCTCGGCACCGAGTGGGCGTGGACGCACGTGTGGGGCCGGCACCCGTGGGGCAGCGCGCTGCTGCCGGACATCTGGGTCGCGGTCGTGGCGGCGTTCGCCGCGGCGATCCTCGGCACCGCCGCCGGCCGGCGCCTGCGCGGCACCCGCGCCGGCATCCCCGGCCCGGTCGTGGCGCTCGCGGCCGTCGCGGCGATCGCGACGCTGGTCGTGCCGTTCCCGCGCCGCCACTCCCCCGCCACCGCCACGGTCACGACCGAGGTGGCGCGCCCGGGCTTCGTCAACGTCGGCGTCACCCTTGACCGGCCCGAGGTCGCGGAGGACCCGGACTGGTTCGAGGTCTTCGCCTGGCAGGGCGGCTACCTCCAGCGCAGCAAGCTGCGCCGCGTCTCCGCCGACACCTGGCGCACCACCGACCCGGTGCCGTACGGCGGCTCGTGGAAGACCACCGTCCGCCTCGCCAACGGCCCGGTGCTCGCCGGCGCGCCGGTGTCGTTCCCGGCCGACCCGGAGATCGGCGCGCCGGCGATCCCGCTGGTCGCCTCGCGCGTCTGGCCGATGAAGCGCGACACCATCCTGCTGATGCGCGAGGCGCACCACGGCGACACGACCGCGGCGCTGGTGGCGTACTCGGTGCTCGGGCTGTTCGGCGTCGCCTGGATGTTCGCGCTCGCGTACGGCCTCCGCTCGAAGCGGCTGGACCGGCCGGACCCGGTCGACGGCGCCCGCGTCGTCGTCACCGGCGCGCTCGGCGGCATCGGCGTCGCGACCGTCGACGGCCTGCGGGCCGCCGGTGCGCGCGTCGTCGGGATCGACCTGGTCGACGGCCCCGACGTCATCGGCGCCGACGTCACCGACGCGGAGTCGGCGCGGGCCGCCGTGGCCCGGGCGGCCGAGCGGCTCGGCGGCATCGACGTGCTCGTGAACCTGGCCGGCATCGGCCGCGCGCACGACGCCGGCGACTTCCCCGACGCGGAGGCGCGGCGGGTGCTCGACGTGAACCTGTTCGGCACCTGGAACGCCACCGCCGCGGCCGTGCCGTGGCTGGTGCGGTCCGGCGGGCACGTCGTCGTCACCGCGTCCGGCCTCGCCGTCGCCAACGTCCCCTGGGCCGCCGCCTACGCCGCCAGCAAGCGCGCCGTGAGCGCGTACGCGGACACGCTGCGCCTGGAGTACGCCGGCCGGCTCACCGTCACCACGGTCAACCCCGGCTACGTGCGTACGCCGATCCACGACGTGCCGGCGGCGGCGGGCGCGTCGCTCGAGGGCATGGTGCCGGCCGACGACATGCGCTCGGTCGTGGCGGCATGCCTGCGGGCGGTCACCGAGAAGCCGCGGTCGACGACGACGAGCGGCCGCACGGCGGTGTCGTTGTGGTTCGCGAAGCGGTACCCGGTGGTCGCCGACCGGGTCGTGCTGCGCCAGCTCGCGCGGCTGGGCCGCGACCTCCCGGCGTTCGTGCTCACCGAGGAGCGGCTCGCCGCCCGCGCCGAGACGGGGCGGGAGGAGTCAGCGCTGCGCTGAGTCCTCCTCCTCCTTGAGCAGGCGCGGGAACACGAACCACGTGAACACCGTGACGCCCGCGACGATCGCGGCGGCCACGGCGGCGACGCCGGTGCCGTAGACGAGCGTGGTGGCGAGGTACAGCGACAGGCCGATGCCGAGCGCCAGCGCGATCAGGCCGGCGATGACCAGGCCGTTGGCGGCGCGGAGCAGGCGTTCCTTGGTGCCCTCGCGGAACAGCAGCCGGTGGTTGGCGGCGGGCGCGATGAGCAGCAGTGAGGAGATCGCGGCGACGACGATGGCGAGGAAGTAGACACGCCGCTCGGCCGCCGTCACCTTCTCGAACCGTTGCGTGAACGGCACCGTCAGCAGGAACGCGAACAGCACCTGCACGCCGGTGATCGCGACGCGCATCTCCTGGAGCAGCTCGCCCAGCTCGCGGTCGCGCCTGGTCTTCGGGTCCTCGGTCTTCTCCGGCGGGGTCACGTGCGACCGCTACCCGCGCCGCCCCCGCGCGGAAACGTAGGCTGGCCCCGTGGCGACGCTGCGGATCGCGCTGGCGCAGGTGGACCTCACGGTCGGCGACCTGGCGGCGAACGCCGCGCTGGTCCGGTCGTGGACGGCGCGGGCGCGGGAGGCGGGGGCGCAGCTCGTGGCGTTCCCCGAGATGACGCTGACCGGGTACCCGATCGAGGACCTGACGTTCCGCCGGTCGCTGCTCGACGCGAACCTCCGGCTGCTCGACACGCTGGCTCGTGAGACGGGCGACCTGCCGGTCGTCGTCGGGTACCTCGACCGCGACGAGGGCGGCGCCCGCAACGCCGTGGCGTTGCTGCACCGGGGCGAGGTGCGGGCGCGGTACTTCAAGCACTGGCTGCCCAACTACGGCGTCTTCGACGAGCGCCGTTACTTCGCGCCCGGCTTGTCGGTCACGGTCGTCGACGTCGGCGGCGTGTCGGTCGCGCTGACGATCTGCGAGGACCTGTGGCAGGACGGCGGTCCGGTCGCGGCCGCCGCAGCAGCCGGCGCCGAGCTGGTGCTCGTCGTCAACGGCAGCCCGTACGAGCGCGACAAGGACGACGTGCGGCTCGCGCTGGTGGCGCGGCGCGCGGCCGAGGCGGGGGCGCCGTTCGCCTACGTCAACACGACCGGCGCGCAGGACGAGCTGGTCTTCGACGGCGACTCGATGGTCGTCGCGCCGGACGGGACGGTGCTGGCGCGGGCCGGGCGGTTCGCGGAGGAGCTGCTCGTCGCGGACGTGCCTGTGCCGCCGCGCGCGCCGGCCGGGACGCCGACCATGCCGGTGGAGCGGGTGACGTTGGGCCCGGTGCCGCCCGCGCCGCCGTCGCCGGTCGAGCCGCGCCTCGCCGAGCCGCTGTCCGACGAGGCGGAGGTCTACGGCGCCGTCGTCGCCGGCACCCGCGACTACGTCCGCAAGAACGGCTTCCGCTCCGTCGTCATCGCCCTCTCCGGCGGCATCGACTCGGCGCTCGTCACGACGATCGCGGTGGACGCGCTCGGCGCGGACTGCGTGCACACCGTCGCCATGCCGAGCGCGTTCTCGTCGCAGGGGTCGCTGGACGACGCGGCCGAGCTGGCGCGGCGCCAGGGGACGCGGCACGCGGTGGTGCCGATCGAGCCGATGGTGGCGGCGTACCGCGCGGCGCTGGAGCCGGTCGGCGGGCTCACCGGCATCGCCGCCGAGAACCTCCAGGCGCGGGTGCGCGGGACGCTGCTCATGGCGCTGTCCAACGAGCACGGCCACCTCGCGCTCGTCACCGGCAACAAGAGCGAGGTCGCCACCGGCTTCTCCACCCTCTACGGCGACTCGGCCGGCGGCTGGGCGCCGATCCGCGACGTGCCGAAGACGCTCGTCTGGGCGCTGTCGCGCTGGCGCAACGCGCAGGCCGAGGCGCGCGGCGAGACGCCGCCGATCCCGGAGAACAGCATCACCAAGCCGCCGTCCGCCGAGCTCGCACCGGGCCAGCTCGACGCCGACCGGCTGCCGCCGTACGACGTGCTGGACCGCATCCTCGACCTCTACGTCGAGCGCGACGTGGACCGGTCCGAGCTGGTGGCGCGCGGCTTCGACCCGGCCGTCGTGGATCGGGTCGTCCGGCTGGTGGACGTCGCGGAGTTCAAGCGCCGGCAGGCCCCGCCCGGGCCGAAGATCACGGCACGCGCGTTCGGCCGCGACCGCCGCCTGCCGATCACCAACCGCTGGGTCGAGACGCCGTACGCGCGGGAGACGCCCGAGACCGCGCGACCCGACGGCTCCTGACCGCGTCCGGTAATGCCGGGCCTGTCCCGCCGTGTTGTCGGTATGCGGATCTCCGAGTGGCACCTGACCGGCATCCGGACCGGACCGTGGCCGGCGTGGCTGCTGCTGGCGCTGACGGCGGCGGTCGCGACGGCCGCGGTCGTCGCCGACCGCACGCCACTGCTAGCGGTCGCGGTCCTGCTCATGGTGGCCGCGGCCGTTGCCGCCGCGTGGTCGCGCCGGCCCGCGGCGGTCTTCGCGGCCGTGGCCGCGACGGCCGTGCTGTCGGTCGCGTGGACGGTGGCCGAGTCCTCGACGCGGCACGTCCTGGTCCTGACCTTCGTGCCGCCGCCCGTGCTCTCGGCGTTGCTGTTCCTGCGGTGGTACCGGACGTACCTGCCCGAGCCTGATCCGGCGGGTACCCGGTCCTCTCACGGGGTGTAGGTGTCGTCCGTCTCGATGCGGTCGGGCTCGTCGGTCGGCGTCAACGTCACGCGGTGGCCGTCGAGGACGGCGACGCGGGCGACGGCGTCCACGTGGGCACGGCCGGAGCCGCGCCACTTCTTCTTCGCGGCGGACCGTGCGGCGGCGAGGGAGTCGGCGGCGACCAGGACCACCTCGTGGTCCTCGCCCATGCGGCCGGGTTCGAGGCGACCGCCGAGGTAGACGACGTAGAGCTCCACGGGACGGACCCTACGGCGCCAGTCCGCGCAGCACGGCGTCGACCAGCCGGCCGCAGTCCCCGGGCTGCACCGGCGAGTCGCCGGCGAAGACGATGCGGTAGAGCAACGGCCCGACGACGCAGTCGACGGCGAGGTCGACGTCGAGGTCGGGCCGGAGCTCGCCGTCGGCGACGCCGGTGCGCAGGAAGTCGCGGACGCGTTCGCGGCGTGGCGCCATGATCTGCTGCCGGTAGTGGTGGGCGAGCGTCGGGTTGGTGACGGTGGCGCCGACCATGCAGGGCAGCAGCCTGCCGACGCCGGTGCGGGACGTGGCGAGGATGCCTTCGAGGAGGGCGACGAGGCGTTCGCGGACGCCGCCGTCGGGGACGACCGGCAGCGGGTCGGAACGCCGGGCCACCGCGTCGATGACCAGCGCCTCCTTGCTCGGCCACCGGCGGTAGATGGTGGCCTTGCCGACGCCGGCCCGCGCCGCGACCGCGTCCATGGAGAGGCGGTCGAACCCCTCCTCGGTGAGCAGCGCGAGGGTGGCGTCGACGATCGCCTCGTCGACCTGCGGGTCGCGGGGACGGCCGGGCGCCCGCGCCGGCGCCTCCGTCATCGCGCCGCCGCCTCCTCCGGCGCGACCTCGTCCTCGGGCAGCCCGAGGGAGGCCAGCTCGGCCTCCTCCTCCCGTCCCTGGGCCGGGAGGAAGAGCACGACGGCGAGCGCGCCGAGCAGCGCGAACGCCGCCGCGACCAGCGCGACGGTGCCCATCGCGTCGGTGAACGCCACCTGCGCGCCGTGCACGATCTGTGCGGTCTGCGGGCTCTTCTCGCCGAACGTGTGCGCGGCGACGGCCATGGTCTTGACCAGGCTGTCGCGGGCCTCGGCCCGCGCGGACGGCGGCAGCGTCTCGAGGACCGGCCGCACGTGGGCGGCGTATGCCGACGACAGGAGGCTGCCGAGGATCGCGACGCCGAGGGCGCCGCCGACCTGGCGGGTGGTGTCGTTGACGGCGGAGCCGACGCCGGCCCGGTTGCGCGGCAGCGAGCCCATGATCGCCTCGGTCGCGGGGGCGACGACGTGGGCCATGGCGGCGCCCATGAAGAAGTAGACGATGCCGAGCTTCCAGTACGGCGTGCCGACCTCGAAGAACCGCAGGCTGGCGAGCGTGATCGACAGCAGCGTCAGGCCGGTGGCGACGACCCGCTTGGTGCCGAACTTCGCGGCCAGCCCCGCGCTGCGCGGCGCGAACAGCACCAGCGCGACGGCGACGGGCACGACGCGGATGCCGGAGCCGAGGGCGTCGTAGCCGCGGACGAGCTGCTGGTACTGCACGAGCAGCAGCGTCGTGCCGAACAGCGCGAAGAACGCGAGCGTGACCGCGCCGCTGCCCGCCGAGAAGCGCGGGTTCTTGAAGAACTCCACGGGGAGCATCGGGTGGTCGCTGCGGGACTCGTTGAAGACGAACAACGCGATGATCGCGACGCCGGCCAGGCCCATCCCGATGATCTCCGGGTGCAGCCAGCCCTTGGTCGGGGCCTCGATGATCGCGTAGACGAGGGCGGAGAGGCCGACGATGGACAGGCCCGCGCCGGCGGGGTCGAGGCGCGGCGCGCGCTCGTCCCGCGACTCCGGCACGAGGAACCGGCCGGCGACGATCGCCGCGATCACGACGGGGACGTTGACGAGGAAGATCGAGCCCCACCAGAAGTGCTCGAGCAGCAGGCCGCCGGCGATCGGGCCGACGCCGATGCCGAGGCCGGAGACGCCGGCCCAGATCGCGATGGCCCGGCCGCGCTCGGCGGGCGGGAAGACGTTGGTGAGGATCGACAGGGTCGACGGCATGATCAGCGCGCCGCCGACGCCCATCAGGGCGCGGGTCGCGATGAGGACGTTCGCCGAGCCGCTGAACGCGCTGAGCACCGACCCGATCCCGAAGATCACCAGGCCGTAGGTGAGCGCGCGGCGGCGGCCGAACTTGTCGCCGAGCGCGCCCATCGTCAGCAGCAGGCCGGCGAAGACCAGCACGTAGCTGTCGATGATCCACTCGATCTGGCCCTGCGTGGCCTTGAGGCTCGTCTGCAACGTCGGGATGGCGACGTTGAGGATCGTGTTGTCGAGGCCGACCACGAGGAGGCTGACGCAGAGCACCCCCAGCGTCCACCAGCGCCGCGCGTAGACCTGCTCGTCCGGTGACATGCTGATCCTTCCGATACTGACCCGTTCCGTTTCGCAGGAGCCTACGTCACGAGATTGCGAAACGCAACCGTCTCGTATCGGTACAGGACGGGCACCCCGGGGCTTCTGGCGCGGCCCTCCGGGTGGCACCATGGACAGCGCACGGGGACTCCGTCAGGGAGCCTCGATGACGACGACAGGTGGTCCACGATGACCGCTCCCACCACGCTGTACGGCGGCACCTCCGGCCGCCGCGTCACCGTCCTCGACCTCGCCGCCGCCAAGGCGCACGGCGAGCGCTGGCCGATGCTCACGGCGTACGACTTCCTCACCGCGAAGGTGCTGGACGAGGCCGGCATCCCGGTGCTCCTCGTCGGCGACAGCGCCGCGATGGTCGTCTACGGCCACGACTCCACGCTCCCCGTCACCGTGGACGAGCTGGTCCCGCTCGTCCGCGCCGTCACCCGCGGCGCGGCCCGGGCGATGGTCGTCGCCGACATGCCGTTCGGGTCGTACCAGGGCTCGGTCGAGGCGGCGCTGGACGCGGCCGCGCGGTTCATGAAGGAGGGGCGCGCGCAGGCCGTGAAGCTCGAAGGCGGCGCCCGCGTGCTGCCGCAGGTCGAGGCCCTCACCGCCGCCGGCATCCCCGTCATGGCGCACCTCGGGCTGACGCCGCAGTCGGTCAACGCGTTCGGCGGCTTCCGCGTCCAGGGGCGCGGCGAGGCCGGCGAACGGCTGCTCGCCGACGCGAAGGCGTTGCAGGAGGCGGGGGCGTTCGCGCTGGTGCTGGAGTGCGTTCCGGCCGACCTCGCGGCGCGGGTCACGGCGTCGCTCGCGATCCCGACGATCGGCATCGGCGCGGGCGCGGCGTGCGACGCGCAGGTGCTCGTCTGGCAGGACCTGATGGGGCTGACGCCGGAGCCGGGGCCGCGGTTCGTGAAGCGGTACGCCGACGTGCGCGGGCTGCTCGCCGACGCCGCCCGCCGCTTTGGCGACGAGGTCCGCGACGGCGTCTACCCCGGCCCCGAGCACGCCTACGAGTAGCGCCGTACGGGTGGCGCCGTAACCTCCCTTCCGCCGCCGCCCGGCCGCTCCTAGGGTGTGCCTCCCCTACTCCGGGAGGCACCGGTGCGTCGCACGGTCCTCGCCGCGCTCGCGGCACTCGCCCTCCCGCTCGCCGCGACCGGCGCCGCGGCGTCCGGCTGCCCGCTCGTCCCCGACGAGGCCGGCGACGGCCACCTCACGGTGGCCGCGACGGGTGCCTGGCTGCTGCCGCAGGCGTTCGAGTCGGACGACCTCGACCTGCTGAGCGTCGACCTGGCCAGCGGCCCCACGACCGTCGTCGCCGTCGTGCGCGTCGCCTCGCTGGCGCCGGACGCGTGGACGGCGGCCGGCGTCGACTGGGACGCGCGCTGGCACCTCGGGGACACCTACTACCTGCTGTCCGCGCACCGCGACCATGCCGGCGCCTACCGGGCGACGCTCTTCGTCACCGAGCCCGGCACCAACCCGGCCGCGCTGCCCGCGCCGGCGCTCACCGTCGACGCGACCGCGGCGACGCTGACGTTCGTGCTGCCGCGCTCCTCGGTGGCGGCGCTCGCGACGGACGACACGTTCGCCGGCCTCTCCGCGGCGTCCTGGTTCGCGCCGGACGGCCGCGCGTTCACCAACGCCGACGTCGCCACGACCCGCGACACCTACGTCGACCGCACCCCGGGCTGCGTCCCCGCCGCCTGATCCCTACGCCGAGAGGTTCCGCCATGCGACTGCCCAGCCGTTCGCTCCTCGCCGCCGCCGTCCTCGCGCCGTTGCTCGCGGCAACGGCGCCCGCCCACGCGATCACCTGCAACGTGCTCGTCGACCCGGTCGGCGACGCCTCGCCCGCGGCGTCGGCCGCGGTCCCGTCGTCGCCGGACCTGGACATCATCAGCGCCGACGTCGCGTCCAGCAGCACCGCCGTCGCCGGGGTCCTGCGGGTACGCAGCCTGCAGACCAGTCCGCTGACCACGCTCGGCGCGCAGTGGAGCCTGCGCTGGGAGATCAACGGCACGCCGTACGTCCTCATCGCGCGGCGGGACGTCAACGGGGCGTACACCGCGAGCACCGGGGGCGGCTTCGTCCCGCAGCAGCTCGCGTTCGCGGTCAACGCGACCAACAGCTCGTTCACCTGGCACACGCTGCGGTCGAGCCTGCCGGACCTGCCGGCGACGACGGGCACGGCGGTGTTCGACCACATCTCGGCCTCGACGGCGGTGAGCGCCGGCGTGGCGACGACGAACGCCGACGCGGCGACGACGAGCGGGACCTACCTGGACGGCACGCCGAGTTGCGTCAAGGTCTAGTAGGTCTTGGCGGAACCCGGCCCGTCGAGGCGCTGCGAGCCACGCGGCGGTCCGGCAAGGCCGCAGGGCGCCTGCGGGCTGGTCAGGCCCGCAGGCGACCGAGAACGCAGTTGGGGGTCCCCGCGGTCGCGCGCAGCGCGATCGTGGGGTGCAACGCCGCCGGTCGTCGCGTGGGCGCGGCGACGCAGGGCTGCGTTTCGCCAAGCCCTACTAGAGCCCGAGCTGCGCGCGGAGGACGTCGGGGGCGTCGGCGAGTGACGGGCCGTACCAGGTGAGGTGCCGCCCGCTCACGAACGCCG
This sequence comes from Mycobacteriales bacterium, assembly GCA_035714365.1. Lineage (GTDB taxonomy): Bacteria > Actinomycetota > Actinomycetes > BP-191 > BP-191 > BP-191. The sequence continues at coordinate 44,338 of DASTMB010000060.1, forward strand.
CCCGCACGCCGGGGAACGCCCCGGCGTCCTCCGCCGCGAACGCGTACGGCTCGTCCGGCAGCACGACCAGGTCGTACGGCGGCAGGCCGGCGAGGTCGACCTTCGGGTAGCGCTCGGGCGAGGCGGCGAGGACGTTGGCGACGCCGAGCCGGGCGAGCACGTCGCCGGCGAACGTCCCGCTGCCGAGCGCCATCCACGGCTTCTTCCAGATCGGCACCAGCGCGGTCGCGACGGGCGGGGGCGGCGGGCCGGGCGGCCAGGCGGCGCAGGCGGCGGCGTACCAGGGCGGCGACGGGACGCCGCAGACGGCGAGCATCCGCCCCAGCGAGCTCAGCGCCGACGGCACCGTGCGCGGCGCGGTCACCCAGACGGCGAGCCCGGCGGCGCGCAACGCGTCGACGTCCTCGCGGCGGTTCTCCTCGAAGTTGGCGAGGACCAGGTCCGGCGCCAGGGCGACGACCGCCGGCACCGACGGGTTCTTGGTGCCGCCGACCCGGGCGACGTCGAGGCCGGCCGGCTCGCCGCACCAGTCGGTGGCGCCGACGAGCAGCCCGGACGACGCCACCGACTCGGTCAGCGACGGCACGAGCGAGACGACCCGGCGGACCGGGCGCGGCACCGCGACCAGGGCCCCCAGGTCGTCCCTAGACGCCCGTGATGCGGACACCGGCGTGCGTCTTGTAGCGCTTGTTGATGGCGAGCAGGACGGTGGTCAGCGACTCGAGCTCCCGGGACAGCCGCAACGGCCCGGCGTCGATGCCGCGCATGCCCGGCACCTGGGTGGCGAGGCCGACGACGAGCGTCTTCGCCTCGACGTCGTCGCCGCAGACGAGGACGTCGGTGTTGACCGACGAGTTGGTGCCGAACAGCCGTCGCGCCGACACGTCGTGGAACGCCGACACGACCCGCGCGCCGGGCACCAGCGACGCGGTCTGCTCGGCGGCGGACCCCTCGCGCACGTCGACCGGGACGGCTCCCCTCTTGTCGAACGCCATCGGGTTGACGCAGTCCACGACGATCTTGCCGTCGAGCAGCGGCGCGACCGCCTGCAACGTCGCCGCGTGGCCGTCGTAGGGCACCGCCAGCACGACGATGTCGCCGTGGGTGGCGGCCTCGTCGTTGGTGCCGCCGCGGACGTCGAGGGTCAGCTCCGGCCGCAACGCCCGCGTCTCCTCGGCGGCGGCCGCCGCGCGCTCGGCGTCGCGGCTGCCGAGGACGACGGAATGCCCGGCGATCGCGAACCGCAGCCCGAGCCCCTTCCCCTGCGGCCCGGTGCCGCCGAGGACGCCGATGCGCAGCCCCTCCAGCGTCAGGACCTGCCCGCCAGGGATGACTGTCACGGCGCCTCCAGCGCGGTCGCGACCCGGTCGGCGACGACGTCGACGATGCGCGGGTCGAGGTTGAGCGGCTCGGTGAGGACCCACGGCAGCGCGCCGTGCTCCTGCGCCGCCGCGGCGAGCGCGGCGGGGATGTCGGTGGTCGTGTGGTTGCCCGGGTAGAGGAAGTACGGGTGGACCACGACCGAGGCGCAGCCGGCGGCGACGAGCGCCGCCCAGCCGTCGGCGATGGTCGGCCGGACCAGCTCCAGGAACGCCGGCTCCACGACGTACGCGGGCAGCCGCTCCGCGACCAGCGCGGCCACCGACCGGAGCATGTCGTTGGCCTCCGCGCGCCGCGATCCGTGGCCCACCACGAGCAGGCCCACGGGGCATGCCGCCGAACTGTCCTCCATGGACGCATCCTCTCGTCTTGCGGCACCCCGTCGCTGGCGCGGATTTGTGTCACAACGGCAGGATTGATCGGCAGCACGACGAACGGTGAGCCGAACGGGACGGACCCGTTCGCGAGCGAAGGCGTGACACATGAGCGGGAGCCGGGACCGAGGGGGGCGCGAGACGCGCCGCTTCGGCCTGCGCCGTTCGCCGCAACGCCTGGCGCGCAGCGACTCCGAGCGCATCGAGGCCCTCGCCGAGGGGGCCGACGTCCCCGTCGAGGACGTGCTGCGGGAGGTCGCCGACTTCCGGCTCGCGCTCGAGACGGACATGATCATCGCCGCCGCCGCGGCCGACGAGGAGTCCCCCGAGCTGCTCTCCGAGGTGCTGGACGGGGAGCGCGCCGAGCTGGCGACGTTCCACGACCGGCTGCTCGACCGCCTCGCCGACGCCGCCGCCTCCGACGAGCTGGCGATGCGCCGCGCGCGCCCCCGGCGCCGGACCGCCCCGCGCTTCGTCGCGGCGGCCGCCGCGGCGTTCGCGCTGCTCGGCGCCGGCCGCGCGGTCGTGACCCAGCAGCAGGAGACGCGGGCGCTCAAGAGCAACAACGCCGCCCTCGCCACCGCCAACGAGCAGTACGCCGACCT